>JAPKZO010000003.1 GCA_026393755.1 Acidobacteriota bacterium | reverse complement strand
CTCGACCCGCTTCGTCCCGATCCCCTCCGCCCCGCAGGTCGACGTGTCTCTGCTCGCGACGTCGCCGCCGCCGCACGCGCCAGTCGTCTGTGCCGATCGCCCGCTGCGGCCCCGGCAACACCTCGGTTCCGAAACGGCTGACCTGGTGGTCCGGCCGTTGCCGGTCCAGGGCAGCGAGTGATATACTTAGCTGCTTTGGAAGTCCCGTCTGAGACTGCTGAAGTGGGTTCGGTACCCACTTTTTGTGTTTCAGGGGCCAGGAAATCACGTGGACACCACAGCCGCGACCAGTCGCCTCGAGAATATCCGGGCCATCGCCGAGCGTGTTGCACGCTCGCGCGGGCTGGAGGTGTTTGACATCCAGTTCCGGCGTGAGACGCAGGGCTGGGTGCTGCGGTTGTTCCTGGACAAGCCTGGCGCGGCGGTGGTCGCGGGACGGGCGGGGTCGGCCCTTGCCGGTGGTGTGACCATCGACGATTGCCGGGAGGTGAGCCACGAGGTCGGCGCGCTGCTCGACGTCGAGGACACCATCGGGCATCGGTACACGCTTGAAGTGTCGTCAGCCGGACTGGATCGGCCGCTGCGACGCGCGGACGACTACAGGCGCTTCGCGGGATGTCTGGCGAAGATGGTGCTCCTCGAAGCGGTGAACGGCCAGAAGCACCTCTCTGGCCGCCTCCAGGGTCTGGAGGGCGACGAGGTGCTGGTTGCGGATGTTAAAGGCCGGGTCCAGCGGATCCCGTTGGGGATCATTGGGCGCGCGCGGTTGGAAGTGGAGTTCTGAGCATGGCAGGCACGAATAACCCCGTCCAGCAGACCATTGAGGCCCTCGCCAAGGAGCGTGGCATCGAGCCCGATGTCGTCATCGCGGCCATCGAGGATGCGGTGCTGACCGCGTCGCGGAAGGTGTTCAGGGGCGGCGAGAATCTCAAGGCCCGCTTCAACGGCGAGACGGGCCAGGTGGAACTGGTCGCCGTCAGGACGGTAGTGGAACAGGTCGAGACGCCCGCCGTCGAAATCTCGATCGCGGAGGCTCGCGAACTGTATCTCGAAGCGTACGGCGAAGAAGTGGCCGCCAGCGTGGAACTGGGCGACGAGATGGAGTTCCCGAAGCCGACCGATCAGTTCGGGCGCATCGCCGCCCAGACGGCCAAGCAGGTCATCTTCCAGAAGGTGCGCGAAGCCGAGCGCGAGAACATCTTCGCCGAATACAGCGATCGGATCGGCGAAGTCGTCACCGGCATGGTGAAGCGCTTCGAAAACGGCGACATCATCATGGAGATCGGCCGGATCGAGACGATTCTGCCCCGCAAGGAACAGTCGAGGGCCGAGAGTTACGCGCCCGGCGATCGGGTGCGCGCGGTGATCAAGACCGCGACGCGCAGCACGAAGGGGCCGCAGATCGTGCTGTCACGCACCGACCCCGCCCTGCTCGTCAAGTTGTTCGAGCAGGAGGTCCCGGAAATCTATGACGGCACCGTGGTGATCAAGGGCGCCGTGCGCGAAGCGGGCGACCGGGCGAAGGTGGCCGTGTATTCGCGCGAGCGCGATGTCGACCCGGTGGGCGCGTGCGTCGGCATGAAGGGCACGCGCGTCCAGGCGATCATCCGCGAGTTGCGCGGCGAGAAGATCGACATTGTCGACTGGTCCGACGATCCCGTCTACTTCGTCACCAACGCGCTCAGCCCCGCCAAGGTCCAGCGTGTCACCATCGTCGATGATGAAGAGAAGGTGATGGAAGTCGTGGTCGAAGACAAGCAGTTGTCGCTGGCCATCGGCAAGAAGGGCCAGAACGTCCGCCTGGCCGCGAAGCTGACCGGCTGGCGCATCGACATCAAGAGTGATGAAGAGAAGCGCAAGGAGGTCGAAGCCCAGTTGACGGGATTTGACGCCGTGCCGGGCGAGGGTGAAGGCGAGAGTGAAGGCGCGGGCGAGGCCGCACCTGCAACCGGGATCGCGGATGAAGGGGTTCTGGTTCTGCCGGATATTCACGACGAGGTCATCGCCGCGCTTCGGCAGGGCGGCTACCGATCGGCGGCGGCCGTCGTTGGGGCGGATCGGGCGGCCATGACAGTGCTTGGCCTCGACGACGAGACGATTGATGCCGTTGTCGCCGCGGCTCGAGCGGAGGTTGAGCGTGCCGCTGCGGAGACGCCCGCGGACGGCGTCGAATCCGGTACGGAATCCTGAGTCCTTCGAGTCATAAGTTCGGCGACGAACTTATTCCTTCAGGACTCAGTGCTGAGCGAGCGTTTTGAGCGGATAGTCGGGCGAGAAGACGTCTCCATACTTGCGAGTCGAAGCGCTGAGGTGCGGGTTCGCACCTCCGGCAAGTCGGCTAACAGACTAGGTCGAGGTCAGCGTTGTCAACTGTTCGGATCTACAAGATCGCGGAGTTGCTCGGCACCACGAGCCAGGAAATCGTCGCACTGCTCAAGCGCGATCACGGCATCGAGCTCAAGAGTGCGTCGAGCACGGTCGAAGAGATCGTTGCCCACCAGTTCGTGTCGCGCCTGGCGCGCACGCGGGGGATCACGCTGCCAAAGGGTGACATCTTCGCCGAGGGCGCCGCGTCCAAGGTGAAGAAGGGCGGGACGGCAAAGAAGGTCGAGCCGCCGCCGCCACCGCCGAAGCCGTCGATGCCGCCGCCGCGTCTGGTGAAGACCGTCAAGGTTCCGCACCCGGTCGAAGCGCCGGTCGAGCCGGAAGCGGAGGCGGTGGTCGAGTACGAGCCTGTTGCGGCGCCAGAGGTCGAGCCCGAACCGATCGTCCTGGAACCTTTGCCAGTCCATGAGCCAGTTCCGGTCCATGAGGCACCGGCGTCCGAATCTGTGCAGGCCGCCGAGCCGGAACCTGCGCCGGTCGCTGCCGAGCCTGTCGAGGAAGACGCGCCGGTTCTCGCAGTGGTCGAGGAACCCGTTGCTCCAGCCGTTCCGCCGCCGGCTCCGGCCGTCGGCCGTTTTGTGCCGTCCACGTTGCGACTGAGGGTCGAGGAACCGCGCAAGCACGTTCCGCTTCAGCCCGTCGCTCGTCCGCTTCCGCCCCGGCTGCCAGTACGCCCTGCGGCGGCCACAGGCACCGCGGCGACGCCAGCGGCGAAATCGCCTGCGCCTTCGGCCGCGCCGAAGGCCCCGATGGCCGCCCGTCCAGGGGCGGCGACAACCGACAGACCGGCCGTGAGACCGCCGTACAGCACCCGACAGCCGGTGACGGGAGGCCCACGGCCCCTGCCGTCGCAGCCGCTGCGCACGCAGCAGCCGGGCATGCCCAGTGGCGGCGCGCGGCCTGGGGCGCCGACGGCGCCTCCGAGGCCAGTGGTTGGCCGGCCGGCTCCGCGGCGACCGATGGGACGCCCAGGGGGACGCATGGCCCGGCGCGGCCCCAGCCGGGACACGTCGACTCCGACCGCAGCGATCGAGTCGACGCCGCCGCCAGTAACCCGCACGATCACCCTGGCCGAAGGGATGACGGTCAAGGATCTCAGCGACAAGCTCGATATCCGCGCCAAGGAGATCCTCAAGAAACTGCTCGACCGGCGCATCATGGTCACCATCAACACGACGCTCGACACCGAGATGGCGACGTCGCTGGCGCGCGAATCCGGCGCCGAGGTCAAGATGCGCAGCTTCGAGGAAGAAGTCCTCGAGGTCAGCACCGAGGACAGCCAGCCCGAAGATCAGGTGACGCGCGCCCCGGTGGTGACGGTCATGGGCCACGTCGACCATGGCAAGACGACGCTGCTGGACGCAATCCGCGAGACGAAAGTCGCCGAGGGCGAGGCCGGCGGTATCACCCAGCACATCGGCGCCTACCAGGTCGTGGTCAATAACCGGCCGGTGGTGTTCCTCGACACGCCGGGCCACGAGGCCTTCACCCTGATGCGAGCGCGCGGCGCCCGCGTCACCGATATCGTCATCCTCGTTGTGGCCGCCGACGACGGCGTCATGCCGCAGACGCGCGAGGCCATCGACCACGCGCGTGCGGCGGGCGTGCCGATCATCGTGGCCATCAACAAGATCGACAAGCCCGACGCCAACCCGGATCGGGTGATGAAGGATCTGGCCGACCTGGGCCTGATGCCCGAACAGTGGGGAGGAAAGACCGTCACCGTGCCGGTCTCCGCCAAGAAGCGGCAGAACATCGATCTGCTGCTGGAAATGATCCTGCTGGTGACCGACATCGGGGAGCTGAAGGCCAACCCCAAGGCCCCGGGCCAGGGTGCGGTGCTCGAAGCCAAGCTGGACAAGGGCCGCGGCCCGGTGGCCACGGTCCTCATCCAGAACGGCACCCTGCGGGTGGGTGACACGGTGATTGCGGGTTCGGTCATCGGCAAGGTCCGCGCGCTGTTCGACGACCGCGGGCATCCGATCAAGCTGGTCGGGCCGTCCTCGCCTGTTGAAGTGCTGGGCCTGACGGCATTGCCCCAGCCGGGCGACACGTTCCAGGTCATCGCGGATCAGGCCAAGGCGCGCCAGGTGGTGACCTTCAGGCAGACGCAGGCCAAGGATCGCGCCCTCGGCGCCAAGTCGTCGCGTTTGACGCTCGAATCGCTCAAGCAGCAGATCGTCGACGGGGCGATCAAGGAGCTCCCCATCGTCGTCAAGGCCGACGTGCAGGGCTCTGCCGAAGTGCTGTCAGACACGCTCGGCAAGCTGTCCGACGACAAGGTGAAGGTCCGCATCATCCACTCGGGAGCTGGCGCCATCAACGAGTCGGACGTGCTGCTGGCGGCGGCCTCCAACGCCATCATCATCGGCTTCAACGTGAGGCCGGACCGCAACGCGGCCGACCTGGCCGAGCGCGAAACCGTCGAGATCCGGCAGCACTCGGTCATTTATCACGTGACCGACGAGATCAAGAAAGCGATGCTGGGTCTGCTCGAGCCGACGTTCCGCGAGGTTCGCATCGGGTCGGCCGAAGTGCGCGAGACGTTCAAGGTGCCCAAGTTCGGCACCATCGCGGGATGCATGGTCGTCGAGGGCCGCGTGGCGCGCACGGGAGACTTGCAGTCACGCCTCGTGCGCGATCACGTCGTCGTCCACGACGGCAAGATCGGATCGCTGCGCCGGTTCAAGGACGATGTCAGCGAGGTGAAGTCGGGAGCCGAATGCGGAATCGGCTTCGAGCGCTTCAACGACATCAAGGTCGGCGACGTGATCGAAGTCTACATGATTGAGAAGATCTCGCCGCTGGCGACCGCGTAGACGAGCGGTGCCGGCGCGCTGACCCCCGAGACACCCGCATGGCCCAGGGATTTCGACCCGATCGGCTCGCTGACCAGATCCGCGCGGAAACGAGCGAGATTGTCGCCCGCGAAGTGCATGATCCCAAGGTCGGCCTCATCACGATCACCAAGGTCCAGGTGACCGCTGATCTGCAGATCGCCCGCGTGTTCTACACGACGATGACCAGCGGGACCGCGCGGGCGGACACGGCCAAGGCGCTCCAGCGGGCCACGCCGTTTGTCAGGCATCAGTTGGCGGGCCGGCTGACGCTTCGCCGCATGCCGGAGATCGAGTTCCGGTTCGATCAGTCGGTCGAGCAGCACGACCGGATCGAGAAGCTGATCCAGCAGATTCACGAGGAAGAAGCCAGCCGGGAACCCGAGACCCGAGAGGACGAGCCCCCGCATGAGCAGTAGTGCCACCCCCTGTCGCGACGTCTGTGACCAACTGCGCCGGTATCAACGGATCGTGGTCACGTCGCACGTGAGGCCCGATGGTGATTCCATCGGATCGGCGCTCGCGCTGGCCAGCGCCCTGCGGGCCGTCGACAAGGACGCCTGCGTCATCAACCACGACCCGGTGCCGGTGCCACTGGCCGAGTTCCCTGGAGTCTCGGACATCGTGGTGGCTGAGGCGGTGCCGGCAGGTACCGAGGCGCTGGTCGTACTCGAATGCGGCGATCTCTCGCGCACCGGGCTCAGCGGGCTTGATCACTGCGTCGTCATCAACGTCGACCATCACCAGGGCAACTCTGGCTACGGGGATACGCGCTGGTTCGATACCACCTACGCGGCCGTCGGCGAAATGGTGTTCGAGCTGATCGACGCACTGGGTGCCCCGCTGACCGCCGAGATGGCCACGCAGTTGTTCCTCGCCATCGTGACGGACACGGGATCCTTCCGCTATCCGGGCGTCTCGCCGCGGACCTTCGCGATGTCCGGCCGGCTGGTCGCCGCCGGTGCGGATCCGGTCCTGACTGCCGAGCGGCTGTACGACAGCAACACGCTGGGCCGGCTGCGCCTGCAGGGCGCGCTGCTGAGGTCGCTCGATCTGCAGGCATCCGGACGCCTTGCCCTGCTGCACGTCGACGATGCCACGCTGGCGGCGGCCGGAGCGATACCGGCGGACACCGACGGACTGATCAATCTTCCGTTGAGCGTGAAGCGCATTCAGGCCGTCGCGTTCTTCAAGCAGGCTGGAGACGGCACGTACCGCGTCAGCTTCCGCTCAAAGGGCCGGGTCGATGTCGGGGCCGTCGCGCGCAGTTTCGCGGGCGGCGGGCACCGGAACGCGGCGGGCTGCACGATTGCCGGCGATCTGCCCCACGTTCGCGAGACCGTGCTGGCACGCCTCGTGCCAGAGTTGGCCCCCCTCCCGGCGGCCGAACCAGGCCAGTGACGGATCGCTTCAACCCGCAACAAGAGTTGGGTTCTTCTGTGGAGCGACCGACGGCCCCGAAACAGACAGCCGACCGTGGCGGCATGCTGGTTCTCGACAAGCCCGCCGGCATGTCCTCGCACGACGTCGTCGCGGTCGTGCGACGGACTTTGCGAAACCTGAAGATCGGACACACCGGGACGCTCGATCCGTTTGCGACGGGTGTGCTTCCGCTTGTGGTCGGGCAGGCCACGCGCCTCGCCCAGTTCTATTCTGGCGCCGACAAGGAGTACGACGCCAGGATTCGCCTGGGACGCGCCACTGATTCCTACGACGTGACCGGATCGGTCACCTTCGAGGCTCCCGCTGGAAGTATTCGGCCATCAGCCGAGGCCGTCGCCGCCACACTCAGAGGTCTTGTCGGCCCCCTGATGCAGGTTCCGCCCGCGTATTCGGCCAAGATGACCGAGGGGGTTCGGGCGTATGAGCGGGCCCGGCGCGGGATCGCCGTCGAGCTCCAGGCGTCGGCTGTCACGCTCCACCAGGCGGAGGTCGTGGGAATGGAGGGCGACCTGGTCGACATCCGTCTCACGTGTTCAGCGGGCTTCTACGTCCGGTCGCTCGCCCACGACATGGGCGTCTCACTGGGAACGGGAGCCTCTGTTGAGAGCCTTCGCCGGACACGAAGCGGAGCGTTCGGCCTGGATTCGGCGGTGACGCTGGATGCTGTGCCGGATCAGCGGGAGACCCTGCTGACGCGGATGATCCCCCTCGACACGCTGCTACAAGAGTTCCCGGCCGTCGTCGTCACCGAGGCCGGAGTGCAATACGTGAGGCATGGGCGCAATATCGGACCGTCAGAGCTTCGCGACGCGGCCAGCGGGCGACCATGGCCCGATCGCGTGAGGCTGGTCGGACCCGACGGGGCCCTGCTGGCCATCGCGGAGCCGGCACCGGGGCCGGTTTTGCATCCGGCGGTCGTGGTGATGTAACATATTCCTTTTGAAGGTGCAGGAAATTCTGTGACGGCGGTGCCGGGCCGAGTCGGGAGACGAGGATCTGGACCGTTCGTGGAGGCGAAACTGACGTGGCCCTGACCAAAGAGCGAAAGACCGATCTCATCAAGTCGTTTGAGACGCACGACGGCGACACCGGTTCCCCCGAAGTCCAGATTGCGATCCTGAGCGAGCGCATCAACTACCTGACCGAGCACTTCAAGGTCCACGCTAAGGACCATCACTCGCGCCGCGGCCTGCTGATGCTGGTCGGCCACCGTCGGCGCCTCCTGGACTACGTCAGAGGCAAGGATAACGCGCGGTACGTGACGATTATCCAGCGCCTTGGCATACGCAAGTAGGTGGCCGGGCCGGCAGGCAGGTGTTTCCCGTCGGCGGCCGTCTCGTGCCTGGGATCCGTACGCGACGGTGGCAGGTTTCGGGACTGACGATTCCTTTGCAGAAAGACAGACATCATGCATAAGAAAGAACTGACGCTCGGTGGCCAGACGCTGTCGATCGAAACGGGCCGGCTCGCCAAGCAAGCGAATGGCTCGGTCATCGTCCGCTACGGCGACACGGTCGTGCTGGTCACGGCGTGCAAGGCCGCCAACCAACGCGTCGGCATCGACTTCCTGCCGCTCACGGTCGACTACAAGGAGTACACGTACGCGTCGGGTCGGATTCCGGGCGGTTTCTTCAAGCGCGAAGGCAAGTCCACCGAGAAGGAAGTGCTGACCAGCCGCGTGATTGACCGGCCGCTCCGGCCTCTGTTCCCGTCGGGCTGGCATTATGAGACGCAGATCATCGCGCTGGTGCTGTCGGCCGACAAGAACTACGACCCGGACGTGCTGGCCCTGACTGGCGCCTCGGCGGCGCTGGCAATCTCGGACATTCCGTTCCAGAAGACCCTGGCCGGCGTGCGCGTGGGCATGGTCGATGACGCACTGGTCATCAACCCGACCTACGAACAGCGCAAGCGCAGCCTGCTCGATCTGGTGGTCGCCGGCACGCGCGACAGCATCGTGATGGTCGAGGCCGGCGCGAAGGAGATCAGCGAAGAGCACATCGTCAAGGCGCTCGAGGCGGCCCACGCGGCCATCAAGGAAATGGTGGACGCGATCGACGAGCTCGCGAAGGTGTGCGGCAAGCCCAAGGCGACTGTCGAGACCCCGGCAATCGGCCCCGACTTCTATCGCGAGGTCGAAGAGCAGATCTTCGTCCCGCTCAGCGAGGCCATGCACGTCCGGGGCAAGCTCGAGAGTTACGAGCGCGTCGACCAGGTGCTCGACGACCTGGTGGCGTCGATTCCGGAAGAGGAAGTCCAGCGGAAGACCGAAGCCAAAGTCATCTTCAAGGAACTCAAGGAAAAGGTCCTGCGGGAAGAGATTCTGGAACGCGGGCTGCGGCTCGACGGTCGCGCGTTCGACGAGATTCGCCCGATCTGGTGCGAAGTCGGCCTGCTGCCCCGGACGCACGGATCGGCCGTGTTCACGCGCGGCGAGACCCAGGCGCTCGTCACCACGACGCTCGGCACCTCGGACGACCAGCAGAAGATCGAGACCGTCGACGGCGAGACCTATCGGCGGTTCATGCTGCACTACAACTTCCCGCCCTTCTCGGTCGGTGAAGTGGGCTTCATGCGCGGTCCCGGTCGTCGCGAGATCGGGCACGGCGCGCTGGCCGAGCGGGCGCTGCTGCCCATGATGCCGGCGGAGGACAGGTTCCCATACACGGTTCGCGTGGTCTCCGACATCCTCGAATCGAACGGGTCCTCGTCGATGGCCAGCGTGTGCGGCGGGACGCTGTCGATGATGGATGCCGGCGTGCCGCTCAAGGCGGCCGTCGCGGGCATTGCGATGGGCCTCGTCATGAACGAGACGACCGGTAAGTACGCCGTGTTGACCGACATCGCGGGCGCCGAGGATCACTACGGCGACATGGACTTCAAGGTGGCCGGCACGGCGGAAGGCGTCACGGCCCTGCAGATGGATATCAAGGTCACCGGCGTCACGACCGCGGTGATGACCGCGGCGCTGGCGCAGGCGCGCAAGGGCCGTCTCGAGATCCTCGAGAAGATGAGACAGACGCTGGCGGCGCCGCGCGCCGATGTGTCCTCGTGCGCGCCGCGCATCGTCACGATCAGGATTCCGGTTGACAAGATCCGCGACGTCATCGGGCCGGGCGGCAAGATGATCCGGAGCATCATCGAGCGGACCGGCGTGAAGATCGACGTCGAAGACGACGGCCAGGTGAACGTGGCCTCGGCCGACGACGCGTCGGCCCGCAAAGCGATTGGGATCATCCAGGAGCTCACGGCGACGGCCGAACTCAACAAGACGTACATGGGCAAGGTCCAGCGCATCACGGATTTTGGCGCGTTCGTCGAGATTATGGCCGGCACCGACGGTCTTTTGCACGTCTCGGAAATCGCGCGTCATCGAGTCAAGGATGTCCGCGAGGAGCTCGAGGAAGGCCAGCAACTGCTGGTCAAGGTCATCAGCATTGATCCGTCCGGGAAGATCCGCTTGAGCCGCAAGGCGCTGCTCGAGGAAGAGGGCGGGCCTGCCGCCGAGGATGGCGGAGAACCGACCCCGGCGCCGTCGGATGGCAGCGCGCCGCCGCGAACGGATCGCGAACAGGGGCATGGGGGCCATCACGATCGCGAACGCGGCGGACGGCCTGGTGGGCCTCCGCGCGGACGGGACCGACGGTAGGAAGGCTTGTCAACCGGTAGAATCGGTACTGCGGCCGTGTGACCGCGCCGGGCGTCTCAATGAGAGGAGGCTGCCGATGACACTGCACGTGCTGGCTCGCCGGATTTTAGTTCTGATCGTGCCTCTGGCCGTGGCGGCCGCCGTGATTGCCGGCGGGGCCCGGCCGGCCGACGCTCAGGAACCCGCTCGCCACGTACTCGTCATCAAGGTCAGGAAGTACCAGTTCTCCGTCCCTCGAATCGAAGTCGCACAGGGCGATGTCGTCCAGGTCACGCTGGTTGCCGAAGACGTGCCGCACAGCTTCACGGTGGACGAGTACCGCATCGCGAAGCGCGCGTCGCCGGGCAAGCCCGTCACGTTCGAGTTCCGGGCCGATCGCGCCGGCACATTCCCGTTCTACTGCAACCTGACAAGCGATGACGCCGGCTGCAAGCAGACGCGCGGCCAGTTGATCGTCTCCGCACGCCGGCCATAGAGGCGATCCTCGTGTCCACCCTGCAATAGGGCAACCCGAGGGGATCGCCCCTCCCTGGATTCGTCATTCCGGCCAGTCATTCCGCCGTCGCCTTGACGCGATAGAGGGGGCGAAGGCGAAACGCCGGTAGTTTTCCGATCCGATCACGACTCGGTGGATTGTCGGGCGGCCCAGGCGCGGGCAAACGCCAGCCGGTCGCTCAGCGGCGGATGTGTGTAGAAGAACAGGCGGGCGAACGTCGAAGGGGCCTCCTCCGCCAGGTTGGAGGCACCCAGCCGCTTCATCGCGGTGATGAACGCGGCGGGACTGCGCGTGGTGTCGAGCGCAAACTGGTCGGCGCGGCGCTCCCGCCAACGCGAAATGGCATTCAGCAGAGGCAGCGAGAGTGCCGACACGCACATCGCCGTCAACAGCAGCAATGGCAGCCCCGCCGGGTCGGCTTCGCCCAGGAGACCGAGCCACGGGACCAATCGGCCGAGGACGATGTTGCCGGCCCAGAAGCCGAGACCGACGAAGACCGCCTCGAGCCCGAGCGCCCACCAGAGGTCGCGGGACACGTGATGAGACAGCTCGTGGGCGAGGATGACCTCGATCTCGTCCTCCGAGTAATCTTTGACCAGCGTGTCGGACAGCAGGATCCGTCGTGTCCGGCCGAATCCTGTCAATGCCGCGTTCGCGCGCGACGTCCTGTCGCTGAGCCGCCATTCGTAGATGTCGGTCGCTCCGGTGCCGACGCGCTGACACAACGCCGTCAGCCGCTTTCGCAGCGAGTCGTCCTGGAGCGGGTTGAGCTTGAAGAACAGCGGAATGAGCACCACTGGTGCCAGCCACGTCAGGATGACGCTGACCACGACAGCCCCCGCCGTCGCGACGAGCCACCATCCGTCGCGCCAGAGCGTCAACGTGAGATAGACGAATCCGGCCGAGAGTCCCCAGAACAGCAGGCCAATCGCCAGGGCCTTGAGATGATCCCGACCCCACTCACCGACCGTCTGGCGCGACAGGCCGTACCGCCGTTCGAGGACAAAACCGGTGAACAACGCCAGCGGGAAGGCGACGATCTCGTGGGCGAGCGCAACGGCGAGCGCGCAGAGAAAGGCCACCGTCGGCACAAACACGAAATCGGGCAGGGCCGACGCGTTCAGCGGGGTGGTGGCCCAATCGGCCAAATGGTGCGGCCCGCCCGGCCCCAGAAGCCCGGCAGCCCAGCCTCGCAACCGGAGGGACCCGCCCGTCACGAGCAGCAGCGCCAGCAGCGAGACAGCCCACGCCGCCGCTATGATGGCGGAGCGGCGACGAAGTCGATGGAATCGTGTGGCTTTATCCTCGTTCATGCGTCGCAGGGCCGTGTCAGAACGAGGGAGCCCCGGGCCGGCCTACTTGCGGCTGTCCCTGGCCTTCTCCTCGTCGCCAGCTCCGGCCAATCTTACTCGAATGCCCCCGTTGACGGTCTCGAGTCTGAGCAAGGCGCCGCCCCCATTGATCTTGCCGTCCACGCGACGCGAGTTGCTGCCGGAGTCCTTCTCGAACGGCAGGTCCGTCACGGAAACGCCGCCGTGCACGCACCGCGCGGCAACTGTCGCCTTGGCGCCAGCCGGAAGCCTGAGCTCGATCCCGCCGTTTGTTGTTTCGAGCCTCACGCCGTCCGGTCCAAGGCTGGCCATCTGGATGTCGAGACCGCCGTTGGTCGAGGAGACGTCCACAGAATTCCCGAGTCCACGAGCCTTGACGCCTCCGTTCGTGGTTTCGGCCGTCACACCGCCCATCATGCCGGTGACCTCAATCACGCCGTTCACGTTCTGCAGGTTGACCTTGACGGACCGCGGCACGCGCAGCGTGAACTTGACGCCGACAGCGTTGCGAGAGCGGGGATGCCTGGCCTCGAGTCTGAGCCGGCCTGGCGTCGCGTCTTCCTTGATTTCGACCTGCTTGAGAGACTCCTTAGCGGCTTCCTCTGTCGCGCCTCGGGCCGTAATCGTCGCCTTCACATCGACGGTGTCGCCATCGACGGCTTCCACCGTGATCGGCCCGTTCGTATTCACGAGTTCGAGGGCCGCGGCGGGCCCATCGAGCTTGAACGTCTTGGCGTAGACCCGTTCGGCTTTGGCCCTGCCGCCGCCGAACTCCCCATCCATCTGGTTGATGACCACGTCGCAGGCCACGAGGCTGGCGGCGGCTCCCATCACGATCGCGGCCGAGCACATTCGTCGAATCTGGCGCAGGTACGGCATGGATCCCTCCCCACCCAATTTTGACGACTCCCGCAATCCGGATGTTCCCGAACCTGCCATTCAGTTGAGCTTGACGGAGATCAGCTTCGACACGCCGGGTTCCTCCATGGTCACGCCATACAGCCGGTCGGCAATCTCCATGGTCTTCCGGTTGTGAGTAATCAGGATGAACTGGGTCTGCGCCTGCATGACCCTCAAAAGATCGAGGAACCTGCCGGTATTGGCGTCGTCGAGCGGCGCGTCAATCTCGTCGAGCACGCAGAACGGGCTTGGCTTGAACCGGAAGATGGCGAACATCAGTGCGATCGCGGTCAACGCCTTCTCGCCGCCCGACAGCAATTGGACGTTCTGGAGGCGCTTGCCCGGCGGCTGCGCGATGATCTCGATGCCGCTCTCGAGGACGTCGTCTTCGTCGAGCAGCGCCAGACTGGCTCGGCCTCCGCCGAACAATGACACGAACATGTCCTGGAAGTGCAGATTGATCGCATGAAACGCTTCGCGGAACCGTTCGCGGGTCGTGTGGTCGATCTTCTTGATGGCCTCGCCGGTCGAGGCGATCGAATCGATCAGGTCCTTCCGCTGCGTCGTGAGGAACGAGTGCCGCGACTCGAGTTCGTCATACTGCTCGATGGCCATCATGTTGACCGGGCCGAGCTTGTCTATCTTGCGCCGGAGTTCGGTGATGGCGTCTTCGGGTGTCAGCGCACGCGGCGCCGGCTCTGCCACCGGCGTGCCCTCCACGGGGGCCGCTCCCGTGTCGGCGGGCGCCTGGATCCGCTCGCCGTCCTCCGCCGTTTCGTCCTCAGGTTCGTCGGCGTAGATCGCCCGCCAGTCGGGACTCACCTCCCCGTCCCGTTCCAGTTGCTCGACTTCGGTCACGACCGACGCGAGATCGGTCTGGAGCGTCTCGACGCAGAGAGACGTGAGATGCGTCAGGTCGCTCTCGGCCTTGGCGCGCCCAATCTCGGCCTCTGACAACGACGACCGCACCCCGTCCAGCGCTCGCCTGGCCTCGCGGATGGTCGATTCCTGCTGGTCGCCCTGCTGCCGGACGAGCCCCGCCGCGTCGTCGGCGCTCCGCACCGTCTCGCGCGCGGCGTCCAGCGCCGCCAACGCGATGTCGAGGGCTCGCGTAGCCTCGACCAGTTCCTGACGGAGACGATCCTGTTCGCCGCCGATCTGCTGCTGCTCTTCGCGTCTGGCCAGGAGTCGGGCTTCGATTTCCCGGCAGGCTTCCTCGAGGCGTCCGGCTTCGAGCGAGACGGTCGCCGCCCGTTCGACCAGCCGTGCGTGTTCCGCCATCGCGTCTCTGACGAGTTCGCCTCGCAGTCGTGACTCGTCGCGTGCATCGAACAGACGGCGCTGGGCCGCGCCGAGTTTCTCATCAACCAGGCGCTGCTCGTCGGCCAGACGCGCCACCGACTGCCTGGCTTCCGCCTGTCTCGCCTCGAGACCGGCGATCTCTTCGTCTCCGCGGCGAATGTCGAGCGCCACGACCGATCGCTTCTGATCCACGCGCTGGGCCTGCTCGGACGCCTGCGCCACTCGCAGTTCGAATTCGACGATCGCCTTCTCGTAGACGTGGACCTCGTCAGACATCGCGTCAATCGCGGCCGTCGCCTCTGCCGCGCGGCGATCGACATCGGCAAGTGTCGATGCCGACCTCGCCACATGGGCGCGCTCGATCTCGAGGCGTTCGCGGGTCTGCCGGATGTCGCCCTTGGTCTGGAGGATGCCCCCCTGATCGTGGTGTCCGGCCCCACCCCACACCAGATTCGCGCCGCGACAGACCTCGCCGGCTCGTGTCGCGACGGGCATGGTGGTCTGACGTGCCGCCGCGACCGCCTCGGCAAACGTCTCGGCAATCCAACCGCCGGTGACAAACGGGCGCAGGGCTCCGGCACAGGCCCCGGACACCGAGACCACCGCGTCGAGTGGCGTCAGGCCTGGCAACGCTTCTGCCGGCGTTCGTCCGGCCGGGATCGCCGGTGCCCCATCGACGACCACGAACCCACAACGCCCGGCGCCTCTCGTGCTGACCAGACCCAGGGCGCGCTCCGCCTCCTCATGGGTGGGCACGACCACGAACTGCAGCGTATCTCCCAGGCACGCCTCCACGGCGTGCTCGAAGCCGGGCTTGACGTCGAGATAGTCGGCCACCGAACCAAGATGACGGACCTCGCCCGCCGACTCGGCCAGCACGAGTCGGGCGGCGTCGCCGTAGGCGGTGCGGGCGGATTCGAAACGTTCGAGCGAATCGAGTCGGGCCGCCAGGCCCGCCAGTTCCTGCTCGGCGTCGCGGAGCGTCTGGCCCGCGCGTTCCCGCTCTGCCTTCAGGCCAGTCAACTCGACGTCGCGGGCCCTGCGTGCCCCGTTGACCGCATCCAGCCTGAGGCTGGCTCCGGCAAGCGACGTCGCGGCGCCGTCGTGGTCGGCCTGTGCCCGGGCCGCTTCGACGTCCAGATCGGAGACTTCCGCGGTCCAGCGGGCAATATCCCGCGACACGCGCTCACTGGCGCTGCTGGCGTTGTCGATCGCGTGCTGAAGCGCCGACGCGGCACTGGCGGCGGCGAACTGCTCGCTTCGCGCCGCCTCGACATCGGCTTCGAGGCCTTCAAGCACGCCCTGGACGGCGGCGTGGGCCTGATTGGCCTCAGCGAGCGCGGCCGCGGCCGACTCGCGGTCCTGTGCGGCGCGTTCAGCTTCCTGCTGTTTGGCGGCCGCCCCTTCGGAAGCCGGTCCCCGCCGCAAGCCGAGCGTCTCGATTTCCCCCGCGATGTCGGTCGCGCGCCGGCCGAGCGACGTAACCTGCTCCTCGTCGTTCTGAATGCGCTGCTCGAGACGCCCAATCTCGACTTCGTGGGTATGCGCGGCGTCGCGCGCAGTGCGGGCCGCGCTCTCCAGTTGCACCAGTTCGAGGCGAAACCGTTCAAGTTCGGATTCCAGATGCGCCAGGTGTCCGGAAGCGCCGACTTCGGCCTCTTTGATCTGGACGATGCGCGCTTCGGCGGACCGAATTGCCTGGGCCAGCACGCGCTGGCGCCTCGCCACCTGCACCTTCTCCCACCGCCGCAATTCGTCGCGCAGCCGCTGGTGGCGCCGGGCCTTGGCCGCCTGCCGCTTCAGCACGCCGCGCTGCTTCTCGATCTCGAAAACGATGTCGTCGATTCGCGTCAGGTTCTGCTGTGACGCTTCGAGTTTCAGTTCCGCCGCCCGGCGGCGAGCCTTGTACTTCGTGACGCCGGCCGCCTCCTCGATCAGTTGACGCCGGTCTGTCGGTCGCGAACTCAGGATGAGGCCGATCTTCCCCTGCTCGATAATCGCGTAGGCCTTGGCCCCCAGCCCCGTGTCCATCAGCAATTCGTGGACGTCCCGCAATCGCACGATCTCGCCGTTGATCAGATACTCGCTCTCGCCAGACCGGTACAGGCGGCGGGTCACCTCGACCTCGCGCACCATCGGCCGTCCTTCGTCATCGACCAGATCTGGCGTCGTGCCCGTCCCGCGCTCGGGCAGGACCGGGACGCCGGCCAGCATCAGGCGAACCTCCGCCGCGGCGTTCGGCTTGCGGGCGTCGCTGCCGCCGAAGATCACATCCTCCATGCGATCGCCGCGCAGGCTCTTGGCGCTCTGCTCGCCGAGCACCCACACGATCGCATCAGCGACGTTGCTCTTGCCGCAGCCGTTCGGGCCGACGATCCCCGTGACGCCACGGTCGAACGACAGCTCGGAACGGTCACAGAAGGACTTGAAACCGGTGATTTCCAGACGCTGCAAACGCATCGGGCCGCTATTTCTCTCCAGGCGTGGACTTGGCGTGGGCCATCCTGGCCAACCGCTCGGCCTCCGGGAAGAGGCCCAGGGCGAGTTGTGCCTGAGGGTCGGTGGCAATCAGGTGACGCCGGGCGTCGCTGACGGTCCACAGGTTGAGGTCGATCTCGTAGCGAATCATCGACTTGATGAACACGAGATCCTGGGCAAAGGCGGTTTCGTCAATCTTGACGTGCTCGGCCTGCAGGTACTGGCGGAAATCCTCGACCATGGCGTCATCAACGACAAAATCCTTTGCCACGGACTTGCGGTCGTGGGATGCCGCGGCGATGCGCGTGTCGCCCACCGCAGAAAACTTCTGAGCGTAGAACGAAAACGACTGGCGCGCGTAGAGCGATCGTCCGAATCGCGACGGGTTGAATCCTTCGATCGGGCCCTCGAGACGATGATCGGGTTCGATGCCGCCGCCGCCGTACACCTTGCGCCCGGAGTCTGTGTAGCGCAACTGCGCCGACGGGTGTTCGCGCTCCACACTCTGGTCTTTCATGCCGTAGTTGAGGTACTCGTCAAATGTGCCGTCCCACGGGCGCTGAATCAGCCGTCCGCTCGGAGTGTAGTAGCGCGCCGTGGTCAACGCCAGGCCCGCTCCCTCGCTGATCCGGTAGACCGACTGCACGAGCGCCTTGCCGAACGTCGTCTCGCCAACGATGAGCCCGCGATCGTGGTCCTGCAGGGCACCGCTCACGATCTCCGCCGCGCTGGCGCTGCCGCGGTTCGTCAGCACGATCAGCGGCACCGCCGTGTACTCGCTCTTGTCGGCGGCGCGGAAGTCCTGATCGGAATTCGGCACGCGGCCGCGCGTGTACACGACCATCTGGCCGGGCTGGAGGAACTTGCTCGACACCTTGATGGCCTGATCCAGCGGCCCGCCGGGATTGAGGCGCAGGTCGAGCATCAGCCGCTTCATGCCCTTCTCAGTGAGCGCCTTGAGCGTTGCGGTCAGGTCGTTGTCGGTCTGCTGCGCGAAATCCTGCAGGCGGATGTACCCCGTGGTCTCATCAATCATGAACGAGGCGGGAATGGTCGGGATGTTGATCTCGTCGCGCGGCACGTCGAGTTCGATCAACTGGTCGAAGCCCCGGCGCTTGAGCGACAGGTGCACCAGCGTGCCTCTGGGACCGCGCATCCGTTTGGCCGCCTGGTCGGAGGTCCACCCCTTCGCGCTGTCGCCGTCGACCTTGGCGATGACGTCCCCGCGGCGCACGCCCTTCTTGTAAGCGGGCGAGCCCTCGAACAGAGCCACCGCGGTCACGTCGCCGTCGATCGTCTGGATCGTGATCCCCAGACCGAAGTACCGCCCGCCCTGCCGTTCCTGCATCTGCGCATACGTGCGCGGATCGAGAAACGTGGAATGCGGATCCAGCGTCTGCAGCATGCCGGCGATGGAACTGTAAACCACGCGATCGGCCGGCGTCTTCTCGACGTAGGTCGTCTCGATGAGCCGAACCGCGGTCGTGTAGGCGCGATAGCGCTCGGGCAGCCGCTCCTGGCTCACGACCGTGGATCGGCCCACCCAGCCGCCCGCCACGGCCGACACCACGAGCACCAAGAACACCAACACCACCAGTCGCGTTGTCCGCATGAGGAAATCGTACCAGATAACTGCTGGTGCGGCAACGAGTTCGCCTCGATCCAGCCGCGCCGCCTCCTTGACCGTTCGGTGCCAGGGTTCCTATAATTGAGTTGGTGCTCTTGCGATCCTCATTCCCGTGACCCGTGGGGTTCGGACGGTCAGACGCTGGCCACCCGAGGCCGGGCATGCGGCGCAGGAACCCATTGGAGTTGTCATGGGTCCCATCGGCATGCCGGAGTTGATCGTCATCCTGGTCATCGCGCTGATCATCTTCGGACCGCGGAAGCTGCCCGAGCTCGGCCGATCGCTCGGTAAGAGCATCGCCGAGTTCAAGCGTGCTTCGAATGATCTGAAGAATACGCTCGAAGAGGAAATCCGAGTCGAGGAGGGAAAAGCGACGTCCACCGCGAGGCAGGTCCCTCCCGCCGAGCACGTGACGCCACCGTCTGGGCCGACGTCCGGCCAGATCTCGTAGATCGCCCTAGCGCCGATCGATGGACCTGCCATTTCGCCGTCACCCGCCGACCGAGATCGGCCCGCCCCGCTCTGCCCTGCTCGCGCCGGTTGATCCGGATTATCCGGATGAGGCCGACGATGACGGCGCCGGGAAGATGTCGTTTCTCGAACATCTGGACGAACTCCGGAAACGGCTGACCGTGTCGGCGATCGCCCTGGCCGTGGGTGTGGCCATCGCGTTCCTCTTCATCAACCGCATCTTCGACTTCATCATGCTGCCGCTCGCCAGCGCGATGCCGAAGGGATCGAGCCTGATCGCCACCGAGCCGACCGAGGCCTTCATGCTGTACATGAAGATCGCGTTGCTGGCCGGCGTCGTCATCTCCGCGCCCGCGATTACGTGGCAGCTGTGGCTGTTTGTCGCGCCTGGACTCTACTCGAAGGAGAAGCGCTTCGCGATACCCTTCGTCTTCCTGGCGTCGGTGTGTTTCGTGGCCGGCGCGGCCTTCTCGCACTACTTCGTCTTTCCGTGGGCGTGGGCATTCCTGTCCAACTTCAAGCCCGAGTACATGCTGTTCATGCCGAAGATCGAGGCGGTCTTCTCGCTGTACTCGGTGATGCTGCTCGCCATGGGCATCATCTTCGAGATGCCCGCGGTCGTCTTTCTGCTGGCACGCATGGGCCTGGCCACTCCGGGCTTCCTGTGGCGCAATCTCAAGTACGCCATCCTCATCATCTTCATCGTCGCGGCGGTCATCACGCCGAGCGGCGACATGATGACGCAGACGCTGATGGCCGCTCCCATGATCGGGCTCTACCTCATCAGCATCATCATCGCCTGGGTGTTCGGGAAGAAGCGGAAGGTCGAGGCGACCGAAGAGGAGTAGGGTGACGATTCGCAAGTCGGCCGCTTCGGAGATCCGACAGGTTCTCGCACATTTGAGCGACGCCGACCCCCTGGCGCGGGAGGCCGCGCTGGCCCGCCTCAGCGTGGCGGGTGTCCGCGCGGTGCCGCATCTGCTCGATGCGCTGGATTCGACGACCTCTCCGGTGGCGCGGGCGCTCGTGTTGAAGGCGCTCGAAGCCTCTGGCGACAGGCGATCGGTCGATGCGGCGCTCGGGGTGCTGCACTCGCGCGCCACCGACCCCAAGGTCGCCTCGGCAGCCGTTCGATTGCTCGGCAGCCACCTTGACGCGGCGGAATCCGATCGCGCCCTCGACGCGCTGAGTGCGATTGTGCTGGATCCGGCGTACCGGCAGGCCCTCCGCCTCGAGGCCCTCGCCGAGCTCGAGCGCCTGCCCGCCCGGCTGATTGCGCCCATCCGGAAGTGGCTCGAGGCTGATCCGGACGAAGCGATCCGGCGCCGCGCCGGAGTTCAGGGCGCCTCAGACGAGACGAAGCCAGACGATCAACTGGCGCGGCTTGACCTGGTGGCCGACGGTCAGCCCGCCGATCCCGCGGCGTTGAGACGGTGGGTGCAGGCCGCCGGGGGCGACGCGTCACTCTCGACGCTGCACCGCCTGGTCGAGACGGCCCGCGCGCGGGAACAGCAGGCGCCATCGGCGGCAGACGGCGATGAATGGCGCGCGGTGCGCGGCGTGATCCACCTGGCGCTGGCAACTCGAGGCAGCCGCGTCGCGATCTACGACCTGCGCGAATCGCTGGCCCAGGCCAACGCCCCACTATCCGACGATTTCGTGGCGGCGCTGCGCCTGGTGGGTGACGCGACGTGTCTCGAACCCATCGTGGCCGCGATCGCCCGGATGCCCATCGACATTGAGACACGGGATCACCGGAGCCGTGACGGCCTGGTGGACGCGGGCCGCGCCATCGTCGCCCGAGAAGGGTTGACCCGACGGCACGCGGCCGTGAAGAAGATGCTGAAAGCGTGGCCTGACGCGGGCGCTCAAGTGTTTTCTTAGTACGCTTTCGCGAACCGGGCGTCCGCCACCGCCGGCTTGCCGCACTTGATGCACGTGCCACCCGCCGGCCCGCCCTCCATCGGCAAATTGCGTATCGTGGCCTGAGTCTCCGTCTTGATTTCCGCCTCGCACGCGTCGGTGCCGCACCACGGCGACACGACAAAGCCGGGACGGCCGTCCATGATCTGCTTGAACTCGTCGTACGAGGACGTTTCGGTCGTGTGATCGCGCTGGAACGCCAGCGCCCGATCGAACAGGTTCTGCTGGATCGCGTCGAGCAGGTCCTTGACGCGGCCGGTCAGTCCGTCCATCGGCGTCGGAATCTTCTCGCGTGTGTCGCGCCGGGCGAGCATCACCTGGTGCTTCTCGATGTCCTTCGGCCCGATTTCGAGCCGCACCGGCACGCCGCGCAGTTCCCACTCGGAGAACTTCCAGCCTGGCGTGTAGGCGTCGCGGTCATCGAGCATCACGCGCATCCCGCCGGCGACCAGCGCGGCCTTGATCTCCTGCGCCCGCGGCAGGACGGTCTCGCGCCAGTTCCCGCGAGGGATCGGCACAATGACGACCTGGTACGGCGCCACGCGCGGCGGCAGCACCAGGCCCGTCTCGTCGCCGTGCACCATGATGACGGCGCCGATCAGCCGCGTCGTCATGCCCCACGATGTGCCCCAGATGTACTGCAGCGACTTGTCGCGCGCCTGAAACTGAATGTTGAACGCCTTGGCGAAGTTCTGGCCGAGGTTGTGAGACGTTCCGGCCTGCAGCGCACGCCCGTCGCCCATCAGCGCCTCGATCGAGTACGTGCGCGACGCCCCGGCGAACTTCTCGCTGTTTGACTTGCGGCCAGCCACGACTGGCATCGCCAGTTCGGTTTCGCAGAACTCTTTGTACAGCGCCAGAATCTTCAGCGTCTCTTCTTCGGCCTCTTCCGCCGTCTCGTGCGCCGTGTGGCCTTCCTGCCACAAGAACTCGGTGGTGCGCAGGAACAGGCGCGTCACCTTCTCCCAGCGAATGATGTTGGCCCACTGGTTGATCAACACGGGCAGGTCACGCCACGACTGGATCCACTTGGCGTACATCGTCCCGATGATCGCTTCAGACGTCGGGCGCAGCAACAGCGGTTCGTCGAGCTCCTCGGTGCCGCCTTTCGTCACCCAAGCCACCTGCGGGGCAAACCCCTCGACGTGCTCCGCCTCCTTCATCAGGAGGCTCTTGGGAATCAGCAGCGGGAAATACGCGTTGACGTGGCCCGTGGCCTTGATGCGATCGTCCAGCCCGCGCTGGATGAACTCCCAGATGGCGTAGCCGTACGGCCTGATCACCATGCAGCCCTTGACCGGCGAGTAGTCGGCCAACTCGGCACGACGGACCAGATCCGTGTACCACCTGGAGAAATCCTCAGACTGTGGCGTAATCGCGGTGATGAGCTGTTCCTTGTTGTCGTCTTTCTCGGCCATCTTTGTTGATCCTGCTAGAGAGCTGCATGCACATCATCGTGCGGAGCGAAACGCGTATTCGGCACCCCGGATTCCGGCGTACGCCGGAATGACGGGTCGGGAATGCGCTTCCTTCGTCGGCGTCAACTGCAGATGTTATCCTACCATTGACCGCGCGGTGCCCGGGACACTCCGAGGACGCGCCTTTCGTAGCTATGCCATCACCGATTCGCATCGATGTCGTGACTCCGTCGCGTTCGTACCCCGTGCTGGTGGGATCGGGCCTGCTCCCGCAGCTGCGGCACGCACTGGACGAAGCCGGGTGCGGGACCCGCCGGTTCGTGGTGTCGAATCAGACCGTCTGGCGCTTCTGGGGCGACGCGGTTCGCGAGGCGCTGCCTGGCGCCGAAGCGATCATGGTGCCCGACGGTGAGCGATTCAAGATCCTGCCGACGGTGGCACGGATCTACGAGACACTGCAGCGGGCCGGCGCGGATCGGTCCTCGGCGCTCATCACGGTCGGCGGCGGGGTCGTCGGCGACATCGGCGGTTTCGCGGCGGCCACCTACATGCGCGGTATCACGCTGGTGCATGTACCGACGACGCTGCTGGCCCAGGTGGATGCGTCGGTCGGCGGCAAGGTCGGCGTCAACCTGGCCGGCGGCAAGAACCTCGTGGGCGCCTTCCATCAGCCGGCGCTCGTGGTGACCGATCTGGATACGCTGCGGACATTGCCGCGCCGGGAGTTTCGCGCAGGGATCTACGAGATCATCAAGTACGGCGTCGCGTGCAGCCCGAACCTGTTCGTTCAGCTGCAGGGAGGTCTCGGCCCGATCTCAAAACGCGACGTCGCCACGCTGATTCCCGTCATTGCGGACTGCTGCCGGATCAAGGCGGAGATTGTCGGAGGCGACGAACGCGAGGCCGGCCCCCGCAGACTGCTGAATTTCGGTCACACGGCGGGACATGCGTTCGAGTCGCTGACCCGCTACCAGCGCTTCCTCCACGGAGAGGCGGTGGCGTACGGCATGCTGGTCGCCGCCGAACTGGCGGTCGCGCGAGGGCTGATGCGCGCCGATGATCGGGACGCACTGGCGAGCATGATCGCGCAGCTCGGGCCGCTGCCTCCACTTGGAGATCTCTCGGCTCCCCAGACAATCGAGCTTATGCGGCGGGACAAGAAGGTCCACGAGGGACGCCTGCACATGGTCCTTCCCTCCACAATCGGAAGGGCCACGATCGTCGAAGATGTCGGTGACGACGAACTGATGCGGGCGCTGAGCGCTGTCGGTCTGGCCGAAACGGCCGAGGGCTCTTCTTAGCGCAGCCAGCCCGGGGGAACACCAGCCCGCCGAGCCTCTTCTTCGATCGCCGCCGCCTTGTTCTGGAGGTCCTGCTGTTCCTTCGTGAGCCGGTCCAGCTCATTCAAGGCTCGCTGGCGCTCGCCGGCAATCACGGCGCGCTGGGCCGGGTCGTCGCGCGAGGTGAAGTCGGCCCACAACCCGTTGATCCGGCTCTGGAGTGAATCGAGGTACACCTTGTTCCGATCGATCTGGTCTCGAACATCGCCGATCCGTTTGCGCCAGTACTCCGGGGTCGTCGCGACGTCACCTGGCGGCGTCGCCGCTGAAGCGCCGGTGGCCGCCGCGGCACCTGCGGCCGGTTTCGCCAACGGGTCGTCTGCGGGCTTTGGCGTGACAGGTGCCGGCCCGGGAGGCGTTGGAATCGTTTCTCCCGGAACCTGGACGAGATTGTCGTTCGTATAAACCTTGGCCGGGCCTTTGACGGCCTTCCGGCGTGCCGCTTCCTGACGCGCGGCCTCGACCAGCGACTGGGCGGATCCCGGACGCACTCCGCCACAGAAGGCGGCCATCACGCCGATTCCAACCACGATGCGCCAACGCGGGGTGATCGTCATTCCTGCTTTGCTCCCGAAGCGGCCAGGAGACACTCCCGGACGATCTCTATTATCGGTCGAATCCATGCTGGTGAATAGTCAGCCCTACCGGACTGCCCGCCACGCGACCGCACGGGGCCTCGAGTCCGCTCCCGGAGAACGGCTGATGGTCGCGGTGACCACCCTGTGGGCGCCGCGGATGCCAAATCCTTCCGCGCGAAGCATGATGACGCCAGCGCCCGGCCGACGCGCGCCATCTGGGGCGGGCTCACTGTCGCGAAGCGGGTCGCCGTCCAGTTCCGCTGGATCATCACCGACCCAGACGATCACCTCGCACGGAAGCGGCGCGAGATCGAAGGACCCGAGTTGATCCAGTCGGGTGTGGCCGAACACCTGCCACCGGGGATTGTTCGGACCCCACGGCCGATCTGTCGTGAAGGCGTCGAGTTCCAGGTTGGTGCAGGCTGCGGCGTGGCCGCAATTGGCGAGATTGGTGAGGCTTCCCACATCGGCCTGGGTGCCGTCCGGAAGGAGCAGGCCAGTGTCGGCAGCGGTCTGGAGAATGGCGGATCCGACCTGCCCAGATAGCACCAGGTTCCAGTCGGCCACGCCGCCAAGTTCATGGAGCGCGATAGCCAGGCCAGCCTCAGCCGCATACCCGCAACTGAGGGACGCCTCGTGCGCCGACGCGATGGCCGGTTCGAGACTGGTGGTGAGCGCGAGGCCCAGGCCGATCGTCGAGACCAGCATCAGCATGGCCAGCACCGTGATGAGGGCGGCACCGCTCTGCTGTGTCCGTCGGGTCTCGCGGGGCTTGCCGCCGCCCGCCGCGTCACCTGCGCATCGATCGCGGGACCACATCGAATGTCACCTCCACGTCCGGGACAAGGCGTGTCGAGTCGCGCGCCAGGCCGGGATGGCTGAACCACGCTGCGGACAGGCCCCGGACGCTGGCCGACTGGGCCTGCAGTCTCAGGGTCACGCGAAGGAGCCGAATCCGGAGCAGGTCCGCATCGTATCGGTTCGGTGAGCCGGGGTCAGGGCACCAGGGACCATCGGCAAACATCGATAGCGGCAGTGGAGCCAGCCTTGAAGCGTCAGCCGGCAATGCCGCCAATCTCGGCACCTGGTGTTCTCCGTCATCGGCGAACATGCAGTTCTCTCCGGCTGGCCAGGCGTCGAGCGGATTATCCGTACCCCTGAGTGGCGGACTCGGGCCGTACGAGACGGTCCGCCTCACCGGGTCGTCCGGACTGATCACAACCGGAGGCGCCGGATCGCCGAAGTACTGAAACGACAACGAGACGACGTGATCGACCACCGGGAGGCTGAGACCTGCGCCCTCGGATCGGCGCAGTTGCGGGATGCCTGTCGCCGATTCGACGGCGCGGTAGTAGCTTCGCGCGCTGACTTCGCCAACCAGGGCCCCGGCTGCGTAGAACCCCGATAGCGGGTTGGAGGCATGGGTCACCTGACCACCATCAGGGGAGACGGCTGTGGCCGTAAACAGGTCAAAGGCCGACGTGCCATCGGCGATGAGCATCAGGCTGCCGGCGTGAAGCCGGCACGCCGCTCGCTCCAGAGTGCACGCCGATGCCGGCACGAGCCCGATCGGCAAGACGGGATCGTTGACGACCACATCCGTGAGTGCCTGAGGCGCCTCGGACGCCATCGACAAGAGCGTGATGCTGTCGGCCCTCGCGCACCCGCCGGCGACCGACGACAGCGGCACGCCGGTCCATCGGCACGGCAGCACGGCTGGCCACGTCAACGCGCCCGCGGCGCCCCATCCGAGGCTGAACCCTCCGCCGGCCGAGGTGAGATCGGACCTGAGCGCATCGGCGGCCACGCGGATGCGCTGTTGAAGGTCGGCCGCTTCGGGCAGCGACTGGAACGCCCCGGTGGCCGGGATGACCAGCACGACCGCCAGGCTCACCGCCACCAGGGTCACCGCGGCCGAGACGATGAACTCAACGAGCGTAAATCCGCCGGCCCGCTTTACCATGCCTCACCCGACCGAACGGTGGCGAGTCGCACCGTGCCACGGGCGTCGCCGCATTCGCCGGCGCTTGCCGCCGCCCGACGGCACGGCGAGACGGCAACGTGGATCAGATGGAGAGACGGATCAGCCTGGAGCGCAGTTACCGCCCAGCGGCGTACGTAACGCGCGCTGCGCGCTGCATCGCCGGAGCCCACGATCGCACCGGAGGCATCGAGGTACTCGACGAACCCGGCTGCGTCGTGGCTCACTGCGTCTGGCGGCGAAGGCGACAGCGGCCCTGGTGCGGCGGATAGCTCCTCCAGTTTTTGTGCCGCCAGAATGGCCGCGGCGGTGCGCTCGCCTGTCAGCGCGATCGTCCGAACGGCGACCGAGGCCAGCCCCGCAAGCGACACGATCGCTGTCGTGAGAATGGCGATCGCCACCAGTGCCTCAATCAGGGTCGATCCGGAGTGGTCGAGCGGGCGCTGCACGACGATGGGCACTGCAATCGGCAGGCCAGAAGTCGGGGTCAATTCGCCTTCCGCGCGCTCGACGAATGTCGCCCGAAGAAATGGGCCGTTCGCAGCCGTGCAGGTAAGCGAGGCGAAAGACGCGGGATCGGTGAGATGGCAGAAACTGCGACGTTGGGCGACGCGGCGGACTGCAGGAAGTGCATCCGAACCCGCCACGCCAAAGGGGCGGGCACGGCATGCCGTGCCCCTACGACACGTCGGTCGGTTTCATCCTGTAGGGGCGCCATTCATGGCGCCCTTTCGATGACATTGTTCTGCGCTACCGATAGAACCCGAGGTACCAGGCGATCACCGAGTCTCCGGCGGTCGCGGCGAACATGGCGGCAATGGCGAGAAAGGTGCCGAACGGCATCGACGCCTTCATGTCGCGCTGGCGGATCGCGAGGGGCAGACCGACGATCGAACCAAGAAGAGACGCGACCACCAGCGTCAGCAGCACCTGCGGCCAGCCGAGAAACGCGCCGACCAGCGCGAGCATCTTCACGTCACCCATGCCGAGGCCTTCGATCCGGCGCACCCTGTAGTAGATCTCCGCGACCACAAGCGGAATCAGCCCGCCGACCACCAGCCCGATGAGCGACGACACCCAGCCTGGCGGCGCCACGAAGCTGAACAGGAAACCGATGACGGTGCCGGGGATCGTAATCCCGTTCGGCAGAATGCGATGTTCGAGGTCGATGAAGAAGAGCACGATTAGCGCGCAGCCGAACACCAGCCGCGACGCGAGCAGCCAATCGATGCCGTACTGCCAGGTCGCCCACACGAACATCACGCCGGTGAACGCCTCCACGAACGGGTAGACGACGGAAATGCGCGTCCCGCACGATCGGCATTTTCCGCCAAGCGCCAGCCACGCGACGATCGGCACGTTGTCGTACCACTTGAGCGGCTGCGAACAGGTCGGACAGTGCGAGGCCGGCCACGCCAGCGACTTCTCGAGCGGCAGCCGATAGATGCACACGTTGAGAAAACTGCCGATGCACAAGCCCAGCACGCCTGCCAGGGTCAACAGCCAGAGAAGCATCACGATGGCGGACCTGCCTTTCGCACAAACTGAGGCGGCAGCGGATAGAGTTTCGACGACTGAGCGATGGTGACTCCGCCAGGCTGCGTCGGGTCCAGCACGTACGGCGCGCCCGACGGATCGGATGGAATCGCACCGAGCAGGCCAGAGGCGCGCAAGGCCTCCCAGCCCGCCGGGAATCGACCGGCGATCTGCTGATATCTGGCCACCCGGACGGCGAGTTGGTCCATCTCGTCAAGCGCGTCGAGTTGGGCGAGTCTGAGCCGGGAGGTGGTCCTGACCCAGTCGTTCTCCGCGGTCTCGTACAACTGCATCCACAGCACTCTGGACGACCGCCGATCGCCGCCTTGTGCCAGGGTTGTCGCGGCCAATGATCGCAACCACCACGGTGCTCCCTCGATCTGGCTCGCCTTGTCGAACCACATCGCCGCCTGTTTGTAGTCCTGCAGCCACCAGTAATACACGAAGCCGGCATCCTGCGCGTACTGCCACTTCGCAGGCTCGGCGGCGAGTCCTTTGTTCAGCAGGGTGATCGCCTGGTCCACCCGGCCCGGGCCGCCGGGAAACGGCTCCGCCAGGAACATCGCGCCAAAACGGTACGCGACGGTGAATTGCGGATCGAGGCTGGTCGCCAGGTCCAGCAGCGGGTAGAGCGCTGAGTACTGCTTGTTCGGACTGGTTGACAGTCGGGTGTCGCCGTAGTGCTGAATCGCCCGGATCCAGTACACGTCGGCGAGAAGCGCATGGAACGACAACGCCAGGCGGTTCGCGGACGCCCCCGACGTGACGTAGAGCAACGTGGCGTCACCCGATTCGATGCGATAGCGGGTCTCTCGCACGGCCTGCAGGCCGAGGGCGGCGCCCGTCAGCAACGCCCAGGCAACCAAGGCCACCACTATCTGGCGTCGGTTAGGCCGGCCCGAGAGTGCCGCGGCGTCAGCGCTCATTTGAAATCGCGCCTGGCAAATACCAGCATCGCCAGCCCGAGGACGGCAGCCGCATAGAGCAGGCCGTACCCGCTCGTCAGCAGCAGGTAGCCAGCCGGGACCGCCTGGCCGTGCACCACCGCCGTCTTGATATCGAATGGCGCGAGATTCGGCAACAGGTAGTAGAGCGCACGCGCCAGTTGCGCGGCGGCTCTCGACTTGACGACGTTCTCGAAATGCGCCAGGTCGGCGTTGAAGTGGCCGACCACGTACAGACCAAAGGTCAAGGCGGCCGACAGCATCGGGCTCGAGAAGGTCGAGAAGAATAACGCCAGCGCGGTGACGACGAGCAGCTGAACGTAGATCAGCAGGAATGCCTTGAGCAGGTTCGGGTCAACCACTGGCGCATCGACCATGGCGGCGTTGGCCAACGCCGGCTGCGTCCAGGCCATGACGGCCAGCACCAGGTAGACGGCGGTCGCCATCACGGCGAGATTGACCAGCAGTGTCAGGGCCAGGCCGATGAACTTGCCGACGATGAAGTGGTGGCGGCGGAGCGGCTTGACCAGGACGTTATAGACGCTGCGGCGATCGACTTCTTTCCAGACCAGGCCCACGCCGATGAAGACGGCAATGAACAGTCCAAACACGGCGCTGGCCGCCAGGCCGAGATCCTTGATGATTTTGATGTCCTGCCCCGCCGTCAGTTGCCCGACCAGGTACGACGCCGAGATCATCAGCGTCGCGAACAGGACGAGGTTGTACAACACCTTGTCCCGCACGGATTCCTTGAAGACGTGGTAGGCGACAAGCAGGATGACGCGCGGCATCAACCCTCCGGCATGAACCGCCCGGCCGGCGCCGCGGTCTGGCTGGCTTTGACTTGTTGCATGAAGACATCTTCGAGTGTCGCGCGAAGCGGATTGAGCGAGACCACGCGGCCGCCTCGATCGTGAATCGCCGCGATGACGCGTTCGGGCTCGCAGTCCGGCGCGAGGTCGACCGTGCATCGACCATCGGCAGCCTCCGCGACGCCGCGCACCGCTCCGCCGAGCGTGCCAAGCGCGACCGGATCGATGCCGGTCGCCACCAATTCCCACCCCTCGACCTTGAACGCAAGCATCTCCGCCATGCTGCCGGCCGCCACCATCCTCCCGCCGACCAAGATGCCCACGCGGCTGCAGAGCGTTTCGGCATCCGACAGGATGTGCGAACTGAAGAACACCGTGCACCCGCGGTCGCGGAGGCTCAGGATGATGGTGCGGACGTCGCGGCGCCCGATCGGGTCGAGTCCCGACATCGGCTCATCGAGGAACACGACCTCGGGTTCGTTGATCAGAGCCTGTGCGAGGCCGACGCGCTGCAGCATGCCTTTGGAGAACTTCCGCATCGGCAGCCGCCGTTCGCCGCCGATGCCCACGCGATCGAGCAGATCGCTGACCCGTCTCCGGCGTTCCGGATTCCTGATCCCGAACAGTCCGGCAAAGTACTCGAGCAGTTCTTCGGCCGTCAGGTAGTCGTAGAAGTACGGGGCCTCCGGCAGGAACCCGACGCGGCGCCGCACGTCGAGATCGCCGGCGGGCCGGCCGAGGATCGAGATGCGGCCGGACGAGGGATAGATCAACTGCATCAGCAGCTTCAGAGTCGTCGTCTTGCCAGCGCCGTTCGGGCCGAGGAAACCGAAGACCTCGTTGGCTTCCACGCGCAGCGTCACGCCGTCGAGGGCCCGGTACGGACGCGGGCGCCAGAAGCCGACGGCATAGTCCTTGGTGAGACTGTCTGTCTGGATTGCAGCCATTGATCAGGGCTTGATCTTGCCGGCCTTCTTCAGTTCGTACTGGAGGGCCAGCTCGAAGTACTGAGGCGGAAGCGCGCCCTCGTTCCGGACGTACACGACCGTATCTGTGCCGGGATCGCGGTGTCCGATAAAGAAGGTCGGTGTCCGGTTGATGCCGAGGATCGTCGCCAGCCCGATATCGCTCTTCACCTGATTCAGCACCAGTTGATACTGCTCGTCGAAATCCGGCACGCCGCCGATGTCACGCGCGGCCTGCCGTACGATGGGGGGCGTAAGCGCCTGGTTTCGCGTATACAGCCAGTCTTCCATCGCGTCGCCCCGCCCCTTGAGCCGCGCCAGCCGCACCGCGACTGCCGACTCGCACGACGCGAGGTGCAGATCCTGCCTTAGGTTGGCGTTGCACTCCGTCTCGAGCGGGTAGTCCTTCGTGATGAACTTGACCACGCCGGCGTACTCCGCCCGGTACTTCGCCAGAATCGGCTTGTCGTCCAGGTAACTCTGCGCGCACGCCGGGCACATGTAGTCGGAGAACTTGACGATGACGACACTCGCGCCTTCGGCCGGGACCGGCACCTGCACACGCGGCTGGGATTCCCAGAAGCGAATGAACTCGCTGGTGCGATCGCCGCCAGCCTGCTGGACGGGTGACGCCTGGAGTTCGCCATGGCGAGGCATGAAGGCGATCGCCGCGGTCGAAGACGCAATGAACACCAGGACAACACCTATGGCGGACGGGCTGGTCAGCGCCGTCCTGAAATCCTGCCAGCATCGGCGGGGAATCGTGATCATGGGGAACGGTATCCTTGCACCTGAAGTGAGAAATACACCAGTCACCGCGACATAGGTGATGATGCACATCGCGCAGACGATCTTGAGGATGACAAGCGACGCGTACGCAAAGTAAAGCACGGCACCAAGGCCCAACACGCTGAGTACGAAGACGTACCCCACGGCGCTTTCGCGCAGGCTCGGCCAGCCCCAGCGCGACCCGGCCAGCAGCACCATCACACCCGCGTACCACAACGCGCCGAACAGCGCGACCGGCACGCCCGCCACGTTGGCGTACTGGCTTTGGTACACCTGTGTGCAGCTGACCGCCGCATTCACGTCGCAGAAGCTGACGTAGCCTGGTTGTCGCAGCAGTTGAACGTGCACGTACAGCGATGCGAGAGACGAGGCCAGTCCGACCAGGGTCAACAGAAGGAGGATGCGGCGGACGACTTTCGACATGGTAGGAATGGCACCCCTTGCCTCCCGCAGTTGTAGCGGCTTTAGGGCTTGTCGTCAAGCGCTGGCAACAAAAAGGGGGACGCCCCACACGGGCATCCCCCGAAAACCTCACGCCCGGGGCGTGGTTACTGAATCACAGTGACAGTGCCGGCCACGCCGAGCGGCTCAGTCGGCGCAGTCCCTGCGGTTTCCTGGAAAATCGTGCCGCCCTGGTTCGTCGCAAACCCGCGCTGGCCAGACGTGCCTACGGTCAAGGCCACCGCCGTCGCGTAGTAGCCGGTGACAGTGTCTGTCCCGTTGCAGTCGACCGGACCAGCCACCGCCGCCGGGTCGGTCGCCGCTGCCATCGTGATCCTGTAGCCGCTCTTGTCGTTCGTGTCGAGGGTCGTGAGATCGGCCGAAAGGAACCCCTCGCCAACGTGAACTGCACCACCGCACGGCCTCGAGAGCGTGATGAGAGAGGGCGAGTAGCCGCCGCTCGCGGCCGACGCGGCGTAGGTGGCCTGGCCGCTGTTAATCGCACGCAGCGAACCGATCGCTGACGTCTCGTTGCCGGCCATGCGTGCACGCATCAGGCCGGGGATGGCGATGGCGGCGATGATGCCGATGATCGCGACGACAATCAGCAACTCGATGAGTGTAAAGCCCTTGTTGCTACGGATTCTCATGTTCCTGCTCCTTCTTCCTTCGTTCCTGCTCGGTTGACGGATTTGCGTGATTCCTGTTTAGCCGCAGTCACCCGCGCGAACGTCGCGCCCGGTGGCTGCCTGGCGCCAACCTAGAAAGCAAACCTGGTACCACACGGTCGCCTCGGAACATAGACACGCGTAACTCGTTGTGCACAAAGGCGTTGGTCGATACAGCACGAGACGAATGCTGCCGGTCAGCGACACGCCAATGACAACGTGCGGCGTCTTGAATGCCAAGAAATGTCACTGAGATGGCGCGAACGTCTACCTGAGCTGGTGCTTGTCGAGGAGGTATCGGAACTGGCGTGGGCTGATCGCCAGCAACTGGGCAGCGCGGTCGTGCCGGCCGCCAGCCTGGCTGAGCGCCTGTGCTACGTATTCCCTCTCCTGCGCCTCCAGGAGTCGAGGGAGGTCGAGGCCCTGAGGCGGCAGCTGGGTTGCGCCTTCGCCCGGCTCGGCCGAGCCAGGGGCGACGGCAGGCACGCGAAGGTCCGCCGGGAGGCTGTCGAGCTGAATGACGGGGCTTCGCTCGAGCGCAACCGCACGCTCGATAACGTTCTCGAGTTGCCGGACGTTGCCAGGCCACCCGAACGCCTCCAGGCACGTCACCACGTCGGGCGAGATTCCCTCGATGGACTTTCCCATCTGGCCTCGGTACTTCGCCAGAAAGTGTTCGGCCAGCAGCGGAATATCCTCCCGCCGCTCGCGCAGCGGCGGCAACGCGATCGGAATCACGTTGATTCGATAGAACAGGTCCTCGCGGAACTTCCCCTCGGCGACCAGCCGCGACAGATCGCAGTTGGTTGCGGTGATGATCCGGATGTCGGCGACAATTTCCTCTGCCCCGCCGAGCCGGCGGAACGTGCGCTCCTGCAGGACGCGAAGCAGCTTCACCTGCATCATCGGACTCATCTCGGAGATTTCGTCGAGAAACACGGTGCCGTGTTCCGCCATCTCGAGCAGCCCCTTCTTGGTCACGGCGGCTCCTGTGAAGGCGCCGCGCATGTGCCCGAACAACTCCGATTCCAACAGGGTCTCTGGCAACGCGCCGCAGTTGAGCGCGACAAACGCCCGATCACGCCGCATGGAGTGCACATGAATGGCCCGGGCGACCAGTTCCTTGCCGGTGCCCGATTCGCCCGTCACGAGAATCGTGCTGTTGGTGGGCGCGACGGTCTCGATCAGATCGAAGACGGCCTCCATGGGCTTGCTGCGGCCGACGATGTTCGAAAAGACCGACCCGGTGCGCAGGGTCCGCTTGAGCAGCACGTTCTCCTGGCGCAGGCTTCGACGCTCGAGCGCGTTGCGGACTTTGGCCTTCAGTTCCTCCACATCGAACGGCTTGGTCAGGTAGTCGTACGCACCCAGACGCAACGCCTCGACGGCCGTCTCGGTCGACGCGAAGGCGGTAATCATGATGCCGACCAGATCCGGGTCGTTCTGCTTGGCGGCCCGCAGCAGCTCAACCCCGCTGATGTCCGGCATCCTGATGTCGGAAATCAGCAAATCGATGGGCTCCCGCTCCAGCGTGGCGAGAGCGGTCTGGCCGTTCTCCGCCAGAAACACGGTATAGCCCTCACGCCGCAGCACGATGTGCAGCAATTCCCGCATGGATCGTTCGTCGTCTACAACCAGGATGCGGCCGCGCGGGTCCGTCGGGGCTGGGGTGTCGGTCGTCATCAGTGGTTACGCTCCCTGGGCTTGTGCCTGAACGGCGACCTTGACCTGGACGGGAAGTCTGACCTGGACGGTTGTCCCCGCTCCCGGCTGCGACGTCACCCGGATCTCTCCGCCGTAGTCGTTGACAATGCGATAGACAATCGCCATCCCGAGTCCGGTCCCCTGCGCGAACCCACTGCGAAACGGCTGGAAGATCGTGTCGAGTTCGCCTTCGGAAATGCCGACCCCATCATCCTGGACTTCGAGAATCGCCTCGAGCTGGTCGGGACCGAACCGCGCGGCCAGGCGAAGACGACCGCCATCCGGCATGGCGCGGATCCCGTTGGTGGCGAGGTTCCACAGGATCTGCTTTACCTGCCCTTCATCCGCCTCGCACCAGACGGCATCCGGCGGCACATCGACGTCGATTGAATGGCGCTCATCGACGCCGGTGCCATGTCGGAGCAGGAGAGCCGTATCGCGAACCGCCAGCCGGACGTCGAAGCGCGCGACGTTGAAGCGCCGGGGCCTGGCGTAGGCCAGGAACTGGCCAATCGTCCGGTTGAGGCGATCCGATTCGCGCAGCACGATGTCCATCAACTGCGCCTGGTCCTCGGTCAACTGCAGTTCCTGACGAAGCAACTGGATCGACCCCGACATCGATGCCAGGGGATTCCGAATCTCGTGGGCAATCCCGGCCGCCATTTCGCCAACGGCCGCCAGCCGCTGATGCATCCGGGCATCGCGTTCGAGCTTTCGGAACAGCGTCACGTCCTGGAACGAGAACACGAACCCGGCGCGCACGTCGGCAGCGAGAAACGGCGCGACGCTGAGGCCTAGGTCGATGGTGGTGCCGTCCGCGCGCTCGTACCGATAGTCGGCCCGGCGGTTGCCCGCCAAGTCGGCGTGCCCGTCGAGTTGGGCCGCGAACGCCGGGGGCAACTGCAGCACGTGCGCCGCCTGGCTGCCCAGCGTGTCTGAGGCCCGTCTGCCGAGAATGGCCTCGGCTGCCCGATTGAACGTCAGGACGCGGCCGCCGGTATCGGTGGTGACAAGCCCCATCGTCAAACTGTTGATGATGTGGTGGCTGAACGCCTGGAGGCTGGCGATCTCGGTTGACGCCTCGGCCAGTTGCTCATCGCGGCGCTTGAGGCGGCCTGCCAGCGAGGCACTGAGCGCCCCAACGGCCAGGAACCCCACGGCGTTGATCGCTACGGTGTAGAGGGCCACCTGCCAGCTGGGGAGCGGAAGCGAAATCCCGGCCCAACCGACCCACGAGGCCGCGCCTGGAACGGCATACTGGACACTGACCATGGCGGCGTAGAGCAGCACACCGAGCACGACGACGAGGAGCGTGCCACGCCGATGCTGGAAGATGCTGGCCGCGATGATCGGCAGCGCGAACAGGGAGGAGAAGTAACTCGTGATCCCGCCAGTAACCCAAACGAACGCCGCCACAGTGAGCGTGTCGAGGGCCAACTGGAGGTCGAGCGACCAGGGGTGCCGAGCCGAAGGCTTCAGAACGGTCGCGTACAGGATCGAGAGCGCGAAGGTGAGCCCAATCAAGCCATAGAGCGGCCAGAGCTGGCTGCCGGGTGCCGCGCTCCACTGGATGAACGCGGCGGATCCCAGCAACACCGCACTGATGACGAGGCGGACGATCATCAGCGCGATCAGCGTTCGCCGCAACAGACCCTCGGCCATGCCCTGCCCCCGATCAGGTGAGCTTGCTGATCAGATCGAAGATCGGCAGGTACATCGCGATCACGATCCCGCCGACCGCGCCGCCGAGGAAGGCGATGAGCATGGGTTCCATCAACGTGAGCAGGCCGGCGACAGCCGTATCGACCTCCTCCTCGTAGAAGTCGGCGATCTTGGCGAGCATCGTGTCGAGCGCGCCGGTCGCCTCACCAACACCAATCATCTGGCTGACCATGCTCGGAAACACGCCCGTTTCCTTGAGCGGCTGCGCGATGGTCTCGCCGCGCTCGATGCTGGCGCGCGTCTTCAGAATCGCGTCTTCGATGATGGCGTTGCCCGACGTCTTGGCGGTGATGTCGAGGCCATCGAGAATCGGCACCCCCGAACTGATCAAGGTCGACAATGTCCGGCAGAATCGGGCGACGGCAATCTTGCGCAGGATCCCGCCGATCACGGGAGCGCGCAGAGCCAGCCTGTCAATCGTATGGCGCCCGCCGTTCGTGCGGTAGTACTGCTTCAGCCCGTAGCTGCCTCCCACCGCAAAGATGATGATGACGGGCATGAACGTGACGACCGCGCCGCTCAGCCAGATGACCACGCGGGTGGGCAGCGGCAGTTGCGCGCCGAGACCCGCGAACAGGGCGGCGAACGTCGGGATAACCTTCCAGAGGATGACGATGATGACGATGACCGCAATCGAAATCACGGCGACCGGGTAGATCATCGCCGACTTGACCTGACCCTTCAGCTTGACGTTCTTCTCGATGTAGACCGCCAGCCGCTTGAGGATGGCGTCGAGAATACCGCCTGCCTCGCCGGCGGCCACCATGTTCGTAAACAGGCCGTCGAACGCGCCCGGGTGTTTCCGCATCGCATCGGCCAGCGACGCGCCGGATTCGACGTCGCCGCGCGTTTCCAGAATCGTCTGCGCGAAGTGCTTGTCCTCTTCCTGATTGCCCAGGATCTCAAGGCACTGCACCAGCGGCAGGCCGGCGTCGATCATCACGGAGAACTGGCGGGTGAAGATCGCCAGATTCTTGGCGTTGACCTTCTTGCCTCGCTTGAGGGCCTTGACGACGGGCAGGGCCTTGGCGTCGACCGCTTTGATCCTGGTCACCAGGATCTGTTCTTTCCGCAGTGCGGCGACAGCATTCTCCGTCGTATCGGAGACCTGTTCGCCGCTGACGATCTCTCCGCTACGCTTCCGTCCGGTATACGCAAATGTGGCCATGATGCCTTATCCCCGTTCACGTGTTCCAGCGCGCCCGACAGGCCGTCCGGTCCCTGCCCCCGGCACCGTGCCGGCACCCCGGTTGATCATCCTTCGACGAAGACGCCGCGCGCGCGACGTCGAGTGAGATTGCGCCAGCATAGTACAAACTGGCCAGCGACTGGTTGAGCGTCTGCGACCCCGCCTTTTCCTGGCCGGCCTGCATCGACGAGTAGATCTGGTGGACCTTGTCCTCGCGGATCAGGTTCCGAATCGCCGTCGTCGGGATCAACACCTCAACGGCGACCACCCGCCCCTTGCCGTCCGCCCGTGGAAGCAGCGTCTGGCAGACGATCCCCTCGAGCACCATGGACAACTGTGTCCGGATCTGGGTCTGCTGATGCGCCGGAAACACGTCGACGATCCGGTTGACCGTCTGGGAGGCCGAGTTGGTGTGCAGCGTGGCGAACGTCAGGTGGCCGGTCTCCGCAATGCGGAGCGCGGATTCGACCGTCTCGAGGTCGCGCATCTCGCCGATGTACACCACGTCGGGGTCTTCGCGCAGGGCGGAGCGCAGCGCGGCCCCGAATGTCTGGGTGTCACCGAGCAGTTCGCGCTGGTTGACCAGGCAGTTCTTGTGCTCGTGGATGTACTCGATGGGATCCTCGATTGTCAGGATGTGGTGATGCCGCTCAATGTTGATCTTGTCGATGATCGCCGCGAGCGTCGTGCTCTTTCCGCTGCCGGTTGGCCCGGTTACCAGGACCAGGCCGCGGGGTCGATCGGCGAGCATGGAGACGACCTGGGGGAGTCCCAGGTCCTTGAGATTCCGGATCAGTTCCGGAATCACCCGGTACACGGCTCCGACGGCGCCCCGCTGGCTGAACACATTGCAGCGGAAACGCGCCAGGTTGCGCATGCCAAACGAGAAGTCCAGCTCGAGCGTCTCCTCGAAGCGCTTCTTCTGCAGGTCGGTCAGCACGCTGTAGGCGATCTGCTTGGTCTCGGCCGGCGTCAACACCGGCATCTCGAGACGGACCAGGCTGCCGCGGACACGGACCTGGGGAGGTGTGCCGGCGGTGATGTGCAGGTCGGACGCGCCCATTTCGATCGCCTTCTTCAGCAGATCCGGAAGCATCGCCATGTCTTGTCTTCTCCCCCACGCGGCCGCCCTCGCGGGCCGCCCTCAGTTGACCGTCTCTCTCAATACCTCTTCCATCGTTGTCACGCCGGCCTTGATCTTCTCGAGGCCGCTCCGCCGCAGCGTAATCATCCCTTCCTCGACCGCCTTGCGCCGGAGCTCCTGGCTCGAGGCGCCGACCAGCACGAGTTCCTTCAGCGACTCCGTAATGTCCATGACTTCGTACAGGCCCACGCGGCCCTTGTAGCCGGTGCTGTTGCACTTCTCGCAACCGGCTCCGCGCTGGGGCACGACCGTTTGGGCGTCATCGGCGTCGAACCCGGCCTTGGCGAGCGCCGGCGGGGGCACCGGGGCCGGCTGCGCGCAGGCCGCGCACACGCGCCGCACGAGCCGCTGGGCGCAAATCAGATTGACCGAGCTCGAGACCAGAAAGGGTTCGATACCCATGTTCATCAGTCGGCTGATCGTGCTCGGCGCGTCGTTGGTGTGCAGGGTCGACAGCACCAGATGTCCGGTCAGCGCCGCCTTGACGGCAATCTCGGCCGTCTCGAAGTCGCGGATCTCGCCCACCAGGATGATGTTCGGGTCCTGCCGCAGAAACGCGCGCAGCGCGGCGGCGAACGTCAGGCCGATGCTCTCACGAATCTGGACCTGATTGATACCGACCAGGTTGAATTCGACCGGATCCTCGGCCGTCATGATATTGGTTTCGGGGGTGTTCAAGCGGGAAATCGACGAGTAGAGCGTATTGGTCTTGCCGCTGCCGGTCGGCCCAGTCACCAGCACCATCCCCCACGGCCGCTGGATCGCGGCCTCGTAACGTGCCAGCGGTTCCGGGTCGAACCCGAGCCGTGTCATGTCGAGCATCAGCTTGTCGCGATCGAGCAGCCGCATGACGATCTTCTCGCCAAACAGCGTCGGCAGGACGGAGACGCGGAAGTCGATGTCCTTGGACTTGCCCTGGTCGTTGTAGCGAATCTTGATGCGTCCATCCTGCGGCAGGCGCTTCTCGGCGATGTCGAGCTTCGCCATGATCTTCAGCCGCGACGCGATGGCGTCCCGGAACTTCATCGACGGATTCATGATGGTGTAGAGCACGCCGTCGATGCGGTACCGCACCCGGTACTCCTTCTCGTACGGCTCGATGTGAATGTCGCTCGCGCCCTTCTGCATGGCCGACATCAGGAGCACGTTGACCAGGCGGATGATCGGCGCCTCCTCCCCCTGCTTCAACAGCGCGTTGACGCTGATCTCCTCGAGATCCCCGACCACTTCGACGTCCGCATCGCCCGCAATGGGCATTTCGTCGAGCACGCGTGAGGCCATCTCGAGCGCCGTCTCGCCCCCGGTCTGGGCCGCCGCCGTCGCGTAGTACTTCTGGATGGCCTCCATGACCGCCGACTCCGACGCCACCACCGGGTCGACGTTGTAGCCCGTCATGAACTTGATGTCGTCCATGGCGAACACGTTGGTCGGATCGGTCATCGCGATCGTGAGCGTCGCGCCCGTGCGGCTGACGGGAATGACCTGGTACTTCTGGGCGGTTTCAACCGGGATCAGCTTGATGACGGCCGCATCGATCTCGAACTGGGGGAGGTTGATGGAGGGTACGCCGTACTGCCGGCTCAGCAGCGCCGTGATGTCTTCGCCTTTCACGAAGCCCAGTTTCACCAGGGCAGACCCCAGCTTGCCGCCATGGGCCTTGTGGTAGGCCAGCGCTTCCTGGAGTTGGTCCGGTGTGATGCGCCGCTCCTTGAGGAGCAGCTCTCCGATGCGTACAGCCATGGATCCGTCAGGCTTATTCTAGGCCATTCAACAGAGAACGAACGCGTACGGCCCGGCGCTGTCCAGTCAGGTGACACCCGGCTCCGTCTACGTATTTTCGGCGCTTCTCCCTGTGTTCTTGAGTCCGTCCCCCAAGAATGCGCCACGAAAGCCGCTTTTCATCCGACACTCCTGCCAACTCCGGGCCAGACTGGCCCTACGTCCAAACCGGAACCAGAAAGCACTGGAAATCGTCTACACTAAACAGGTTGTGCCATCTCCGAGTCCGGTTCCCTTGGAGCGACCTTCCACAAGAGATTGCAGTTTCTCCCAGAAAGGCCACGAGTCATGAGTGAAGTTCTCGCACCCGCGCCAACCAGCCAACCGCCGTCTGGCTCGAACGTGTTCGCCCGATTCTGGGGGATTCTGGTGTCGCCGCGGGCGGCGTTCGCTGACGTCGCGGCCAAGCCCCGGTGGTTCGGGATGATGGCTCTTGTGATCATCGTCTCGTGCGTCCTGACGGGCGGGTTCCTGTCGACCAAGATCGGCCAGCAGGCCTATCTCGACCAGGCGGTCAGGTCGGCCGAAATGTGGAGCAAACAGCCGGTCACCGACGCCCAGTACGCGTTGTACGAGAAGCTGGCGAAGTACGCCGGGGCGATGTTCGCCGGGCAGATTATCATCCTCAGCCCGATCATGACGCTCATCATCGCCGGCATCCTGTTCGCGGTGTTCAACGCGGCGCTGGGGGGCGACAGCTCGTTCAAGCAACTGTTCGCGGTCGTCGTGCACGCCGGATCGGTCTCGGTGGTCCAGCAGGTGTTCGTCACGCCGCTCAACTACGTGCGCGAGTCGATGTCGAGCGCCACCAACCTCGCCGTGTTTCTCCCGATGCTCGACGAGGGGAGTTTTCTGGCGAAGCTGCTGGGCACGGTCGATTTGTTCCTCGTCTGGTACGTCATCGTCCTGGCCACTGGTCTGAGCGTGCTCTACAAGCGCAAGACCGGGCCCATTGCCACGGCGCTGTTCGTGGTCTACGGCATTATTGCCGTCATCATCGCCGCGGTCACGTCCGGCCGCGCGGGGGCATGATCGTGAATCGCAAGAAGATTATCATCGGCATCGTCATCGTCGTGCTGGGGGCCGCGCTGGTCGGGGCCAACCTGTATTTCAAGCGCGATACCGGGCTCAGCGTGCAGGTGGAAAAGATCCAGAAGCGGAACCTCGAGTCGATTGTCTCGGCCTCGGGCAAGGTGCGGGCCAGGACGACAGTGAACATCAGCGCCAATACGATGGGCCGGGTGACCAAGCTGGCCGTCGAGGAAGGCGCGCGGGTCAAGGCGGGTCAGTTCCTGATGGAGATCGACCCGCGGCAGCTTCGTACCCAGGTCGAACGTGGCGACGCGGGTCTGTCGGCCCAGCGCACGGCGGTCGAGCAGGCGAAGACCGCGCTCGAGTCCGCCAAGCTCCAGCTGAGCCTGGCGAAGGACACGCTGAAGCGCCAGCAGGACCTGTGGAAGGAACAGCTGACGACCAGGGAGGCGCTCGATCGCGCCGTCAACGACGTGGCGCTCCGGGAGCGTGATGTCGAGGCGCGGGAGTCCGGGATTGTCTCGGAAACCACGCGCATCCGCCAGACGCAAGCGGACCTGGCGAACGCCCGGTACAACCTGAGCCAGGTGACGATCGATTCGCCGATCGACGGCATCATCACACGCCGCAACATCGAGTTGGGCGAAAACGTCATGATCGGCACGATGAACAACGCCGGCACGGTGCTGCTCACGGTGGCGGACATGTCGGTGATTGAAGCCGAGCTGGAAGTGGACGAGACCGACATTCCCAACGTCAAGATCGGCCAGCCGGTCAAGGTCACCATTGACGCCATCCCCGACAAGACCTTCGCGGCGAAGGTGACCGAGGTCGGCAACAGCCCGATCCAGACCGCGGCGTCGGCCAGTTCGCAGGCGATCAATTTCAAGGTCGTGGTGACCATGGACGGGCAGATTCCAGAGGTCCGGCCGGGCTTCACGTGCACGGCAGACATCACGACGGCAACACGGAAGGACGTGGTCTCGCTGCCCATCCAGGCGACGACCGTGCGGGAGCTGATCTACGACGAGAAGGGCAACGTGGTGAAGCCGCCTGCGACCGACTCGAAGACCCGCCGGCCCGTGGCGACCGCGGCGGCGGCGGAGTTGAAGCCGGGTCAGACCAAGAAGGAAACCGAGGGCGTGTTCATCGCGAAGGACGGGAAGGTCGCCTTCGTGCCGATCAAGACGGGCATAGCCGGCGAGAAGTACTTCGAGGTGCTCTCGGGTCTGAAGGAGGGCGACGAGGTCATCACTGGGCCGTTCAGCGCCGTTCGCGAACTGAAGGACGGCGTCGCCGTCAAGATCGACACGACGGCGAAGAAGTAGCGTTATGGGTCGCATTCTCGAAGGGGTCGCGATCGCGCTCCGCGCCATCTGGGGGAGCAAGCTGCGCTCGTTCATGAGCGTGCTCGGCAATATCGTGGCCGTCACGTCGATTATCGCCGTGGTGTCCCTCATCCAGGGGCTGAACGCCACAGTCACCGAGGCGATCGTGTCGGATGTGGGCGCCGACTCGTTCGTGGTCGACCGCTACGGCATCACGCGCAGCGAGGAGGACGCAGAAAAGGCGAGGAGCAATCCTCGCATCACCATGCAGGATGCCGAGGCCATCCGGCGCTACAGTCCGCTGGTGCGATCGGTGATGGCCGAGAGCGGCAGCAACGGCCAGGTGTCCTACAAGGAGAAACTGCTCGAGAGCGTCACGATCCGAGGCGTGTCGGCCGAGTACGTGAACTTCTCCTCGTACAACGCCGAGCGAGGCCGCCTGATCAGCCCGAGCGAGGTCGACCGCAACCGCAACGTCGCCCTCCTGGGCTGGGGCACGGCGGACCGCCTCTTTGGCGAGCGGAACGCGCTGGACCAAATCATCAAGATCCAGGGCATCCACTATCGGGTGATTGGCGTCAACGAGAAGAAGGGGGCCATCTTCGGCCAGTCCCAGGACGAGTTCGCGGTGATCCCGCTGGGCTCGTTCCAGAAGATTTTCGGGTCGCGCCGGAGCATTCAGCTGAACGTGAAGCCGATCGATCCGTCGGTGGTGGACCAGGCCATGGACGACGCGACCATCGCCCTGCGCATCGAGCGCCGGCTCAAGCCGAAGCAGAAGGACAACTTCGGCATGTTCACGTCGGAGTCGATCCTGGCGATCTACCGCCAGGCCACTGCCGGCATTTTCGCGGTGTTGATCGGCGTGGTCGCGCTGTCGCTCGTCGTGGGCGGCATCGTCATCATGAACATCATGCTGATGGTGGTGACGGAACGCACGTTCGAGATCGGGTTGCGGAAGGCGCTCGGGGCAAAGCGGCGCGACATCATGCTGCAGGTGCTGGCCGAGTCGGTGACGCTGTCGGTCGCCGGTGGGATTGTCGGCACGTCGCTCGGGTTCCTGTTGGCGCTGGCGATCGCGAAACTGAGCCCGCTTCCGGCCGCCGTGCAATTGTGGTCGGTGATGCTGGGCATTGGCATCACGGCGTTTGTCGGATTGGTGTTCGGGGTCTATCCGGCCATGCGGGCGGCCCGGCTCGACCCGATCGAGGCCTTGAGGAAAGAGTAATGGCGATGCGCTTCGCGCTTCTGTCGGACGTGGTCGTGATGGCGTACGACACGCTGCGCGGCAACAAGATGCGGTCGGCGCTGACGGTTCTGGGAGTCGTAATCGGCATCACCGCGATCGTCGGCATGACCTCGATCATCCGGGGCTTCGACGAGTCGCTGCGCGACTCGATCCGGGAACTCGGACCCGACACCATGTTTGTCGCCAAGTTCAGCGGCCTGAGTTTCGCGTCGGGCAAGGAATTCAAGGATCTGATCAAGCGGCCGGTGCTAACCGTCGCTGATGCGAAGGCGATCGAGCGTGACGCGCCATCGGCCGGCAAAGTCGACGTGTGGCTTGGCGCCTGGATGGCCGGCACCCGAGAGCGCGTCTACTACAAGGGCGAGAAGACCAAGCAACTCGGCATCATCGGGGTGTCGGAGAACTATGCCGCCGTCAACTTTCTGAAGCTGACCGGCGGGCGGTTCTTCGTCCAGGCCGAGGTCGAGCACCGGCGCAATCTTGCGGTCCTCGGAGATTCACCCGCCAAGGCCCTGTTCGCGAATGTCGACCCCGTCGGCAAGGTGGTTCGCATCGCCGGGGACGAGTACGAAGTCATCGGCTACGTCGCGCCGCGCCCAAGCGTCGGTGGGCTGGGGGGCGGCCAGGACGACTTCGTGGTCATTCCGTACACGACCTATCAGAAGCAGTTCGGGTGGCGCAACATGTCCGGCAATGTGCACGTGGGGGGAACGCAGACCAACGCCAACGCCATGAGAAGCGCCATGATCGCCGTCGTACCCGCCGAAGGCGCCACGCGCGACCAGGCGATGGCCGAGGTGGAGCAGGTCATGCGCGTCCGGCACGGACTGAAGCTGGAGCAGCCCAACGACTTCGATATCATCACGCAGGATGCGGCGCTCAAGATGTGGGATCAGATCTCCGGCGCGACGTTCATTGGCCTGGTCGTCATCTCATCGATTGCCCTGATGGTCGGCGGCATCGGGGTCATGGCGATCATGATGATCTCGGTGACCGAGCGCACGAGGGAGATCGGCGTTCGCAAGGCCCTCGGGGCCCGCCGCCGCGAGATCCTCTGGCAGTTCCTGTTCGAAGCGGTGTTCCTCACGTCGGTCGGGGGGATCCTGGGCGTCGCCCTTGGCGCTTCGATTGGCGTCGGCGTGCACTACCTGACCGGCTTCCCGGTGTCGCTTCCCTGGTGGAGCTTCGCGCTGGGCCTCGGTTTCTCTGGCGGCGTCGGCATCTTCTTCGGTCTGGTGCCGGCCATCCGCGCCTCGCGTCTGGACCCGATCGAAGCGCTCAGGTACGAGTAGGGGCGCGATTCATCGCGCCCGAATCCCCAATCCCGGATCCCGCTTGTCCGCCGAAGCCGGTCTCGCTCATGCCCGGCGAAGGCGGAAATCCCCTCTAAGTTGTAGCCCCCGTCCCCCACCCCCTAGTAGAATGAGTTCTTTGGCGTTCTTCGGATTGACGGCAGAAAGAGGGCTACCGCATATGAAGGTCTATGACGCCGCAAGCATCAGGAATGTCGCGCTTGTCGGTCACAGCGGGTCAGGCAAGACCCAGTTGGCGTCCGCCATCCTGTTCGACGCCGGAATGGTCAACCGCTTGGGCAAGGTGGACGAAGGCAACACGGTCACCGACTTCGACGAAGAAGAAATCGCCCGCAAGCACACCCTGTCGGCCAGCATCAGTTACGCCGAGTGGAACAAGACCAAGATCAACATCATCGATACGCCCGGGTTCGCGAACTTCTTCAGCGATACCCGGGCGGCGCTCGGCGTGGCCGATGGCGCCATCGTGGTGATTGACGCGGTGTCCGGCGTTGAAGTGCAGACCGAGAAGGTGTGGGAAGCAGCCGAGGCGCAGGAACTCCCGCGGATTGTCGTGCTGAGCCGCATGGACCGGGAACGCGCGAGCCTCGCTCGCACGCTCGAGTCCATCCAGGCGTCGTTCGGCCGGATGGTCGTCCCGATCCAGATGCCGATCGGCGACGAGAAGGACTTCAAGGGCGTCGTCGACCTGATCGGCCTGAAGGCCTACACCTTCGCCACCGACGGCTCCGGCAAGATGGCCGAAGAGCCGGTTCCCGCGGATCTCGCCGCTGCCGTGAACGCCGCGCGGGACGCGCTGGTCGAGATGGTCGCTGAAGCGGACGACACGCTGATCGAGAAGTTCTTCGAGTCCGGCACGCTGACGCAGGACGAACTGATTGGCGGGCTGCGCCGGGCAGTCGCCGGGCGCAAGATGTTCCCGTTGGTGTGCACCTCCGCCATCAACAACGTCGGCGTGCAGCCCGCGCTCGACGCGTTGCTCGCCTACTTCCCGGCGGCATCCGACCGCTCATTCAAGGCGACCGACAAGGCGGGGGCCGACGTCGCCATCACGGTCGCCGACAGCGGGCCGCTCTCCGTCTTCGTGTGGAAGACCATCGCCGACCCGTTCGCCGGTCGCATCAGCCTGTTCCGCGTCGTCCGTGGATCGCTCAAGGCCGACTCGACGGTGCAGAATCTGTCGCACGAATCGGCCGAGCGCGTCGGCCATCTGACGTTGCTGCAGGGCAAGACGCCGACCGACGTGCCCGAGATCAAGGCCGGCGACATCGGCGCGGTGGCCAAACTCAAGGACACGCAGACCAACCACACGATCGGCGACAAGGACGGCGGCGTGTGCTTCAAGCCTCTCGTGTTCCCCGATCCGGTGCTCTCGTACGCCATCGAGCCGAAGACCAGAGGCGACGAAGAGAAGATCAGCACGGCGCTGCACCGCCTCCTCGAAGAGGATCCGACGGTCCGGTACAGCCGGGACCAGCAGACCAACGAGCTGCTGCTCGCCGGACAGGGCCAGATGCACATCGAAGTGACGGTCGCGAAACTGAAGCGCCGGTTTGCCGTCGAGGTCAACCTGAAGCTGCCGCGGATCCCCTACCGGGAGACGATCACGCAGGCGACCGAGGCGCACGGGCGGCACAAGAAACAGACCGGGGGTCACGGGCAGTTCGGCGATTGCACGATCAAGATGGAACCGCTCCCGCGAGGATCCGATTTCGAATTCGTCGACAAGATTTTCGGCGGGTCGATCCCGCTGAACTTCCGCCCGGCGGTCGAAAAGGGCATTCAAGACACCCGCGTGCGCGGGTATCTGGCTGGCTACCCGGTGCTCGACTTCAGGGTCACCCTGCTCGACGGCAAGTTTCACCCGGTCGATTCCAACGAGCTCTCGTTCAGGATGGCGGGGCGGCTGGCGTTCAAGGATGGCATGACGCGGGCCAAACCGACGATCCTCGAGCCGGTGATGAACGTCGAGGTGTACGTCCCGAGCGATTTTGCCGGAGACATCATGGGCGACATCAACAGCCGGCGCGGGCACGTCTCGGGGATGGACACGCGCGGGTCCACGACGGTGGTCAAGGCGCAGGTGCCGATGGCCGAGATGCTCACCTACGAACAGACACTGACGTCGAACACCGGAGGCCGCGGCACGTACCACATGGAGTATTCCCACTACCAGGAAGTGCCGTCTCACCTGCAGGCGAAGATCATCGCGGCCGCCAAGGCCGAGAAGGGCGAGGCGGCCGAGGAAGAAGAAGAGTAGGGGGTCTCCGGTTAGCTTCCTTTGTTGCCGCCGGTACGGCCAGTCTGACGCGGTTTTGCCGTGGATCGGGTCGGGGCCTTCGTGCGCTCGTGCACCGGAGCGCCCGTCTCGTCGGCGTCGGCCTTGCGACCGCGGACCCGCTCGGCCACGCGGCGCAACCGGCCGGCCATGCCGCCCTGCTTGCCGTCCTTGGCGGCGGCCTTGCCGTCCTTGCCAGCCGCCTCGGCCTTCTTCGGATCGAATTCGCTGCCGATTAACTCGACCAGCGCCACCGGGGCGGCGTCGCCCTTGCGAACGCCAGCCTTCAGGATGCGAACGTAGCCGCCGGGCCGTTCGGCAAACCGCGGCGCCAGCGTATCGAACAGCTTCTTGAGGACGTCGCGGTTGGCGATATCCTGGCCGACCATTCGTCTGGCGTTCAGCAACTGCAATCCACCCGCCGCCACCCCGCGCTTCGCCACGCTGATCAGGCGCTCCACGTACGGCCGCAGTTCCTTCGCCTTGGGCACGGTGGTGATGATGTGCTCGTGCTCGAGGATCGCGGTGGCCTGATTGCGCAGCAGGCTGATGCGGTGCTCGGTGACTCGTCCCAGCTTCCGATGGGCAACTCGATGACGCATATTTCGTTCTCACTCAGAAGCAAGAATTCAGAAGCAAGGAGCAGGAAGGAATTCCTGCCCGCGGCTGCTCGCCTTCTTACTTCTTACTTCTTACTTCCAGATTCTTCCGTTACTCCGCTGCCGTCCTGGCCGCCGAGTCCACCCGCATGCCGAGACTGAGGCCCATCGTCTGCAGGATGTCCTTGATCTCGTTGAGCGACTTCCGGCCGAAGTTCTTGGTCTTCAGCATCTCGCCTTCACTCTTCTGCACGAGCTCGCGAATCGTCCGGATGTTCGCGTTCTTGAGGCAGTTGTACGACCGGACCGAGAGTTCGAGTTCCTCGACGCTCTTGTCGAGGTGCTCGTTGCCGGCGGTCGGTCCGGGCGCGGATCCCTGGCCGTCCTCGCCCTGCTCCATCGATTCTTCGAGGTTGACGAAGATGTTCAGGTGGTCCCGCACGAGCCGGGCGGCCAGCGACACCGCATCGCGCGGCGTCACGGCGCCATTGGTCCACACATCCAGCGTCAGCTTCTCGAAGTCGGTGGTCTGCCCGAGGCGCGCGGCCTCGACCAGGTAGTTGACCTTCCTGACCGGCGAATGCACCGAGTCAATGGGGATCCAGCCGATCCCGAGGTCCTCATCGAAGTTGCGGTCCGCGGTGACGTAGCTCCGTCCCCGCTTGATCCGCATCTCCATGTGGAGTTTGCCGCCCTCGGACACCGTCGCGATGTGGGCATCCGGCTCGAGAATTTCGATGTCGGCATCGGGCTCGATGTCGCGGGCCCTGACCTCGCCGGCTTTGTCGACCCGCACGTACAACGTCTTCATGTGATCGACGTGCATCTTGAGCGGGATCTGCTTCAGGTTGAGGATGAGATCGGTGGCGTCTTCGACCACCCCGGGGATGGGCGAGAACTCGTGCAGCACACCGTCGATCTTCACCGCCGAGCAGGCTGCGCCTTCGATTGACGACAGGAGCACGCGCCTCATCGTATTGCCGATAGTCGTGCCGAATCCCCGCTCAAACGGTTGAGCGTAGAACCGGGCGAACCGGTCGTTCAGAGTGTCACGCTCGAACTCCAGCCTCTTCGGCCGCTGGAAACCCTTCCACAGCATCGTTGGCGATCCTTTCTACAGGTCCAGTGTCCCTGACGTCCGGGCCGCTCGCCGGAGCCGCCCGCCAGCCCGATCTGGCCTTGATTACTTCGAGTAGAGTTCGACGATCAGCTGCTCCTGCACCGGCAGGTTGATCTGCGCGCGGCTCGGCAGCGCGACCACACGACCGGACATCTGCTCCGGCTGCGCCGAGAGCCATTCCGGAATGCCGCGCCCCTTGACTTCCTCCATCGCGTGCAGCACGAACACGTTCTTCTGGCTGCCTGCCCGCACGCCCACCACGTCGCCTTCGCGGACCAGCCGCGACGGGATGTCCACCTTCCGGCCGTTCACCGAGAAGTGCCCGTGGCGCACCAGCTGCCGGGCCTGCGACCGCGAGGTCGCGAAGCCCAGGCGGTACACCACGTTGTCCAGCCGGCACTCGAGCTTCTGGAGGAGCAGCTCGCCGGTGATCCCGCGCTGGCGATCGGCCGCCTCGAAATAGCGGCGGAACTGGTTTTCGAGCACGCCGTAAATGCGCTTGACGCGCTGCTTCTCGCGCAGCTGCAGGCCGTAGCCCGCCAGCTTCGCCTTGCGCGCCTTCCCGTGCTGGCCGGGAGGGGTGTTGCGCTTCTCGATCCCGCACTTCTCCGCGTAGCACCGCTCGCCCTTGAGGAACAACTTCATGCCCTCGCGGCGGCACATGCGGCAAACAGGTCCAGTGTATCTAGCCATGCGTATCTTCCGTGTACCTAGGTTTCCGTCGTCCTACACCCGTCGGCGCTTGGTGGGCCGGCACCCGTTGTGCGGAATGGGCGTGATGTCACGAATCGACTTCACTTCGATGCCCACCGTGCTGAGCGCCCGGACGGCCGATTCGCGGCCGGCCCCGGGGCCCGTCAGGCGCACCTCGCAGGAGCGCATGCCCATGCCCTTTGCCACGTTGGCCGCAGCAAGCGCCGCCTGGGTCGCCGCAAACGGCGTGCCCTTGCGCGACCCCTTGAACGAGACCGCTCCGGCGCTCGACCATGCGATCACGTTGCCCTCGGTATCGGCAATAGTGATGCTGGTGTTGTTGAACGAGGCGTGAATGCTGACGATGCCATGGTGCACCACCCGCTTCTCGCCGCGCTTCTTGAAGGCCTTCTTGGGCTTGTCGGCCTCAGTCTTTTCGCCGCCCTCGTGTGCTTCTGTCTTGGCCATGTGGCTACACCGTCTTCTTCTTGGCAATAGCGCCCTTGCGCGGCCCCTTCCGAGTGCGCGCGTTGGTTCGCGTCCGCTGGCCCCGCACCGGCAAACTGCGGCGATGCCGCAGGCCGCGGTAACAGCCGATATCCATCAGCCGCTTGATGTTCATGGAGACCTCCTTGCGAAGGTCGCCCTCGACGCCGCCCTGCGCTTCGATGACGCGGCGGATCTTCCGCACATCGTCTTCCGACAGATCCTTCACCCGGACGTCGGGGCTCACCCCGGCGACCTTGCAGATCCCGGCGGCCCGCGTGTGGCCGATGCCGAAAATGTAGGTCAGCCCGATCTCTACCCGCTTGGTCCGCGGCAGGTCCACACCCGCGATACGTGCCATGACGTTACCCCTGCCTCTGCTTATGCTTTTGGTTCGTGCAGATCACCCTCACCACCCCGCGGCGGCGGACAATCTTGCACTTGTCGCAAATCCGTTTGACCGACGCTCTGACCTTCATAGCCCTGGTCCTTCGTTTCCGGGCCGCGCCCGGTCCCTCTGTCGCCTGCCCGGCAGGCTGCCCGCTCCCGGCGCCGCCCTACTTGTACCGATACGTGATGCGGCCCCGGCTCAAGTCGTACGGCGACAGCTCAATCAGCACCCGATCACCCGTCAGGATCCGGATGAAATGCTTCCGCATCCTGCCCGACACGTGCGCAAGCACCGGGTGCTTGTTCTCCAGTTCCACACGGAACATCGCGTTCGGGAGCGACTCGAGCACAATCCCCGTGACTTCAATCGTGTCGTCTTTCGGCACCAGTTCGGCTCCACACTCCAACGTGACAGTTACGTGGCGTCGCCTCGACTCGTCTGCCCGGCCGCGCCATTCCGGCCCGTCATGATGACCGGTCCTCCTGCGGTGACGGCCACGGTATGCTCGAAATGTGCCGCCAGGCTCTGATCCTTGGTCACCGCCGTCCAGCCGTCCCGAAGCACCTTCACCGCTCCCCGTCCCATCGCCACCATCGGTTCGATGGCCAGCGTCATCCCCTCGGTCAGCCTCGGCCCGCGTCCGGCCGGGCCGTAGTTGGGCACCTGGGGTTCCTCGTGCAGTGCCGTCCCGACTCCATGGCCGACGAACTCGCGAACCACCGAAAAGCCGTGGGCTTCAACATGCCGCTGGACCGCGTGGCCGATGTCCGACACCCGCGCGCCCACCGTGGCCTGCTCGATCCCGCGGTAGAGAGACTCTTCCGTCACTCTCAACAGCTCGGCCACCCGGCTGTCGATCGGCGCCAGCGGCACCGTAATCGCCGCATCCCCGTAAAAGCCGTCCAGCAGGACGCCCAGGTCGATCGACACGATATCGCCGATCTTGAGCGCCCGCGCCGACGGGATTCCGTGAATCACTTCCTCATTCACCGATGTGCACAGCGTCGCAGGAAACCCGTGATAGCCCTTGAACGCCGGCACCCCGCCTGCCGCCCGCACCCGCTCTTCGGCAAACCGATCCAGATCGCCTGTCGTCACGCCCGGCCGGACCATCTCCCGCAACTCGGCCAGCACATCGGCCACCAGCACGTTGGCCGCCCGCATCCGCACCAGCTCCGCCGCCGACTTGCACACGATCATCGGCCAGCCTCGCTAAATCGCCCGAACCGCTGCGTCACCCGTCCCGTCGGCTCCATCTACCCCCGGCGCCCGCGAATCCGCGTCTTCTTCATGAAGCCGTCGTAGTGGCGCATGATCAGCTGGGACTCGATCTGCTGCACGGTATCCATCGCCACGCCGACCACAATCAGCAACGACGTGCCACCGAAGTAGAACTGCACGTTCAGCCCTTCGGTGATGAACCGGGGCAGCACAGAGTCGAGCCACTCGCCGATGAACGGAATCGGCGCGACTTTGAAGCCGACGAGCAGGAACTCCGGCAGAATCGCCACCAGCGCCAGGTAGACGGCCCCGGCCAGCGTGATCCGCGTCAGAATCGTGTCGATGTGCTCGGCGGTCCGCTTGCCGGGACGAATCCCGGGGACGAACCCGCCGTACTTCCGCATGTTCTCGGCGACGTCATCCGGGTTGAAGATGATGGCCGTGTAGAAATACGCGAAGAACACGATGCCGAGCACGTACAGCAGGTTGTACAGCGGCATCCCGTAACTGATCTGGTGGATGACCGTCTGGCCCCAGCTGCCCTGCGGGAACATGCCCGCAATCGTGGCAGGGAACGCAAGAATGGATGAAGCAAAGATCACCGGAATGACGCCGCCCGTATTGACCTTGAGGGGAATGTGCGTGCTGGATCCCCCGTACATCCGGCGCCCGACCACGCGCTTGGCGTACTGGACGGTGATGCGCCTGTTGCCCCGCTCCATGAAGATGATGGCGGCAATCACGACCCCGGCCATCACGAGGAGGAACAGGACCGTGAACAGGCCAATCTGGTTCGTGCTCATCTGGCTCAACGTCGCGATCACGGCCCGCGGCAGCTGTGCCACGATGCCCGCGAAGATGATGAGCGACATGCCGTTGCCGATCCCGCGTTCGGTGATCTGCTCGCCCAGCCACATGATGAGCGTCGTGCCCGCCGTCAGGGTCAGTACCGTGAGCAGCTGGAACCGCAGCCCGGGCGCGTACACCAGCTGCATCCCGCCGGCGATCTGGGTCTGGTGTTCGAGGTAGATCGCGATGCCCCACGCCTGAATCACGCTCAGCAGGATCGTGCCGTAACGCGTGTACTGCGTGATCTTGCGTCGGCCGAGGTCGCCTTCCTTCGACAACCGTTCGAGGTACGGCCACACCACGGTCAACAGCTGCAGGATGATCGACGCGCTGATGTAGGGCATGATGCCCAGCGCGAAGATCGTCACCTTCGACAGACTGCCGCCCGAGAACATGTCGTACATGCCGAACATCGTGTTCTTGGTCTGTTCGGCCAGCTGCTGCAGCGCGGCGGTGTTGACGCCAGGCGTCGGAATGTGGTTCCCGACGCGGTACACGCCAAGCATGGCCAGCGTGAACAGCACCCGCTTGCGCAGGTCCGGGACGTTCCAGATGTTCCTGATGCTTTCAACCATACGGTCTCGACCGTCGATCCCGGACGACTAGAGCGTTTCGATGGACCCGCCGGCGGCAGCGATCTTTTCGGCTGCCTTGCCGGAGAACTTGTGCGCCTTCACCGTAAGCGCGATGCCGATGTCGCCGCGCCCCAGCACCTTGATCGGCAGCTTCCTGGTCACCAGGCGCATCTCGTGCAGGGCGTCGGGCGTGACCACGGCGCCGGCCGCGAACCGCGCCGCCAGATCGTCCAGGTTCACGACCGCGTACTCGACGCGGAACAGGTTGTGGAACCCCCGCTTCGGCACGCGGCGGTGCAGGGGCATCTGGCCGCCCTCAAACCCCCGCTTCTTGTGATAGCCCGACCGCGACTGGGCGCCCTTGTTCCCGCGCCCCGCCGTCTTGCCCTGACCCGACCCCGGGCCGCGACCCACACGCTTCCGCTTTCGGGTCGCACCCTTTGGCGGTTTCAGATTGCTGAGATCCATATACGTCCGACCTCTGGTTCGGCTACTCGACCGTGACGAGATGCCGGACCTTGTGAATCATCCCGCGCACCTCTGGGGTGTCCGGCACGTCAATCGTGTGGCGGATGCGCCGCAGCCCCAGGCCGCGGACCACCAGCGCCTGCTTCTGATTGAAGCCGATGGTGCTCTTCACCAATGTCACTTTCAGTCTCTTTGTCGCGCCGCGATCACCGCTCATGTCGCTGCCTCGTCTCGCTTCGGCGGGCCACAGTCCCGAGCCGGGTGCCGCCCGGGCGCCCGTGTCGAGGGATGTCAGGCCGGGGCCCGTCTACAGTTCCGCCAGCGTGCGTCCGCGCATCCGGGCCACCGTCACGGGGTCCTTCAGCGTCATCAGTCCGACAAACGTCGCCCGCACCACGTTGTGCGGATTCGCGCTGCCGAGCGACTTGGTCACCACGTTCTGGATGCCCGCCGACTCCACCACGGCGCGCACTGCGCCGCCGGCGATGATGCCTGTGCCCTCGGGTGCCGGCTTGAGCAGCACGCTGCCCGCCCCATACTTGCCGGTGACGATGTGCGGCACGGTCGTCCCCACCAGCGGGACCCGGATGAGCCCCTTCTTGGCGGCCTCGATCCCCTTCTTGATGGCCGACGGCACTTCGCGCGCCTTCCCGACGCCGAAGCCCACCACACCGTGCCCGTCGCCGACGACGATCAGCGCGCTGAAGCTCAGGTTCTTGCCGCCCTTGACGACCTTCGTCACGCGATTGATGGCGACGACGGTGTCCTTCAGCTCCAGCTGGGACGGATCGATCTTTTCTCGTGTTCTGAACATCTAGAACTCCAACCCTGCTTCGCGCGCGGCATCGGCCACGGCCTTGACGCGTCCGTGGTACAGGAACCCGCTGCGGTCGAACACCACGTGCATGATGCCCCTGGCCCGCAGCCGTTCGGCGATCGTCTTGCCGATGGTCTTGGCCCCGTTCAGGTTGCCGCCCTTGGCCCCGCCCGTCAGGACGGCCTTGAGAGCCGGCTCGGTCGTCGCGGCCGAGGCCAGTGTCTGCCCGGTCGTGTCGTCGATCGCCTGCACGTACATGTGTTCCACACTCCGGAAGACGCTGAGGCGCGGGCGCACGCCCGTTCCATGGACGCGCTTCCGGATGCGCATCTTGATGCGCCGGCGACTATCGAGCTTGGTCTTGATCTTCATACTCAGTGCTTCGACTCGCTATTGCGGTTACGTATCTTCGAGAAACGACCCGCTTACTGTCCTCGCTCAGCACTGAGTCCTGAGGGCACAAAGGCGTCACCGTCTTTGTGCATCGAAGGACTCAGTCGGCTCCTACGCGCCGGTCTTGCCGACCTTCTTCTTCAACACCTCACCGGTATAGCGCACGCCCTTCTGCTTGTAGGGATCGGGCTTGCGCATCCGGCGGATGTCAGCGGCCACCTGGCCGACCATCTGACGGTCGACACCAGTCACCGTCACGTGTGTCTGTTTGTCGACGGTCACATCGATCCCGGCCGGAATGTCGAACACGATCGGGTGCGAGTACCCGAGCGCGAACGTGATCTGGCGCCCCTTCAGCTCGGCACGATAGCCGACGCCGACGATGTCCAGTTCCTTCTTGAAGCCGTTCGAGACCCCCTCGACGGCGTTCGCCACCAGGCTCCGGGCCAGACCGTGAAACTTGCCGAGTCCGCGGGCATCGCTCTCCGGGATGGCGCACAATTCGGCGCCCTTGAGCTCGAAGCTGATGCCCTTGGGAAACGACTGGCGCAGTTTGCCCTTCGGGCCCTGCACGTCGACAGCACCGGCGTGGACCTTGACGGTCACGCCGCTGGGAATCGCAATCGGTTTCTTGCCAATACGAGACATGGACGTCTACCTACGCCTTCACTACCAGACGTTGCACAACACTTCGCCGCCAACGCCGCTTTTGACGGCCTCGCGCCCCGTCATGACGCCGCGCGACGTCGTCAGGATGCTGATGCCGAGGCCACCCAGCACGGGCGGCACTTTGTCGTGGCTGTAGTACACGCGGCGACCAGGGCGGCTGACGCGCCGGATCCCGCTGATCACGCCCTCGCCGCGAGGGCCGTACTTCAGGAAAATGCGCAGGTGCCGCACGGGCGTCTTGCGCACGCTGTCCGAGGGTTCGTCGACCATCTTGAAGCCGGCGACGTACCCCTCATCCTGAAGGATCCGCGCGATCTCGGCTTTCAGCGTGTTGGCCGGAACGTCGACACGCGCGTGCTTCGCCTGTACGGCGTTGCGGAGGCGCGTGAACATGTCAGCAATCGGATCGGTCATGGCTTCTCAACTCTGTGGTCGTGCTTACCAGCTGCTCTTGATGACCCCGGCCACCTCGCCCCGGAGCGCCAGCTCGCGGAAACAGAGACGGCACAGCGCGAATTTGCGAAAATACGCGCGGGGGCGCCCGCACAGCCGGCACCGGTTACGGTGACGGATCTTATACTTGAGGACGCTTGCTTCCTTGGCGATCTTCGCGGTAGTAGCCATAGTGTCTAGCTCGTCCGGAACGGCAGGCCGACCAGCTGCAGCAGCCGCCGGGCCTCCTGGTCGGTCCGCGCCGTTGTGCAGACCGACACGTTCATGCCGCGCGCCTTGTCGACGCGCATGTAGTCGATCTCCTGGAAGATCAACTGGTCGCGCAGCCCCAGCGTGTAGTTGCCGCGGCCGTCGAACCCTTTGGGCGAGATGCCCTTGAAGTCGCGCACACGGGGCAGTGCAATCGCGATCAGGCGATCCAGGAACTCGAACATCCGGACCCCCCGCAGCGTGACCATGGCGCCAATCGGCATGCCCTCGCGCACCTTGAACTGCGCGATGGACTTGCGCGCCCGTGTCACCACGGGCTTCTGGCCCACGATGCGTCCGAGTTCGTCCTGGGCGACGTCCACGATCTTGGCGTTCTGGGTGGCTTCCCCAAGCCCCATGTTGACCACCACCTTGGTGATCCGGGGAACCGCCATCACGTTCGTGTAGCCGAACTCCTTCATCAGGGCCGGCACGACGTCCCGGACGTATTTCTCCTTCAACCGGTTCATTTGTCGACTACTCCCTCGCACTTGCGGCAGATCCGGACCTTGCGCCCGTCTCCGAGCGTCCGGCGGCCGATGCGCGTGCGGGCGCTGCACTCGGGGCAGATGATCTGCACGTTGGACGCGTGCAGAGGCGCCTCGCGCTTCATGATGCCGCCCTTGATGTTCTTGCTCGGGTTCGGCCGCGTGTGACGGCTGATGAAGTTCACGCCTTCAATGACGAGGCGGTTCTTCACCGGCAGGACCTTGAGCACGCGCCCGCGCTTGCCGCGATCCTTGCCGGCCGTCACGATGACGGTGTCGTTTCGACGGATGGGTGTAAGCAACCGTGACATGACGCTAAATCACCTCGGGCGCGAGTGAAATGATCTTCATGAACTTCTTCTGGCGCAACTCGCGCGCCACCGGCCCGAACACGCGGGTGCCGATGGGTTCGCCCTCATCGTTGATCAGCACCGCGGCATTCCGGTCGAACCGGATGTAGCTGCCATCCTTGCGGCGCTGCTCCTTCCGGGTCCGGACGACGACGGCCTTGACGACCTGGCCCTTCTTGACGTTCGAAGCGGGCGTCGCTTCCTTGACCGACGCCGTCACGATGTCGCCGAGCCGCGCGTAGCGCCCCACCGAACCGCCAATCGGGTTGATCACCGAGATCTTCCTGGCGCCGGAGTTGTCGGCGACATCGAGGATCGACCGCATCTGAATCATGGTTCGTTCCCCTTACTCGGCGGACGCGCCGGCCACCCGCTGCACGATGCGGGTAATCACCCAGCGCTTGCGACGCGACAGCGGGCGGCTCTCGACCATCGCCACGACGTCCCCGGTGTGCGTCTCGTTCTTCTCGTCGTGCGCCATGAACGTCGTGGTCAGCCGCTGGGCCTTCCCGTACATCCCGTGACGCACGTGGCGCTCGATGGCTACCACGCGGCTCTTCGCCATCTTGTCGCTGACGACCTTCGCCGTGATTTCAGTTGTTGCCGCCATAGGTTCCTACCGTTTTTCCCTGAGGACCGTCTCGACACGCGCCAGTTCGCGCCGGAGCGTGCGCACCTTGTGCGGCGTGTCCAGCTGGCCCATGGCCTTCTGGATGCGCTGCCGGAAGATCTGATCCTGCAAATCCCTCACTTTGCCCTGCAGGTCGCCGACGTTGAGCGCGCGGATCTCCTGGACCTTCATCTCACACCTTCTCCTGGGCGAACCGCGTCGCGAAGCGGGTCGGGATCGGCAGCTTCGCTGCCGCCCGGTCGAACGCCTGGCGCGCCTCGAGCTCGGTCACGCCCTCCATCTCGAACAGGATCTTGCCCGGCCGCACGACGGCCACCCAGAATTCCGGCGCGCCCTTGCCCTTGCCCATGCGCGTCTCGGCCGGCTTCTTGGTCACCGGCTTGTCGGGGAACACGCGCACCCAGATCTTGCCGCCGCGCTTGATGAAACGGGTCATCGCGACGCGGGCCGCCTCGATCTGCCGTGCCGTCATCCAGCACGCTTCCATCGCCATCAGCCCGTACTCGCCGAACGACACGTCCGACCCGCGCCAGGCCTTGCCGCACCGGCGACCGCGCTGCTGTTTCCGGTACTTGACTTTCTTCGGCATCAACATCGCTTATGCCACCTCGCCTTACGCTGATGCGCGCGGTGCGCGCCGCGGCGTCCGGTACTCTTCTTCGCGGCCTGTCCGCGGCACGAGACGCTCGCCCTTGTACAGCCATACCTTCACGCCGATCCGGCCGTACGTCGTACCCGCCTCCGCCTGGCCGTAGTCAATGTCGGCGCGCAGCGTCTGCAGCGGCAACTGGCCGTGCAGATACCATTCGGACCGCGCAATCTCGGCGCCATTCAGCCGGCCCGACACCCGCACCTTGATCCCGCGTGCGCCAAACCGCAGGGCCGACTCGACCGCCTTGCGCATCGCCCGCCGGAACGCCACGCGCTTTTCGAGCTGCATCGCCACCGATTCGGCGATCAACTGCGCGTCGAGCTCAGGCTTCTGGATCTCCTGGATGTTGATGAAGACCTCGCGGCTCGTCCGCTTCTGGATCTCCTGCTTCAACTTGTCGACTTCCGTCCCCTTGCGGCCGATGATGATGCCCGGCCGCGAGGTGTGGATGTCGATCTTCAGCTTGTTCGCTGCGCGCTCGATCTCGATCTTCGAAACGCCCGCATGCTGGAACCGCGCCTTCAACGACGAGCGCAGCGCCAGATCCTCGTGCAGCAGTTTCGCGTAGTCGCGATCCGCGTACCAGCGCGAGCGCCAGGTCTTGTTGAAGCCCAGCCGGAACCCGTATGGGTGAACCTTCTGACCCACGTCTCGCTCCTACTCCTGCGCGGCGGTCTCGCCGTGAGCCGCCTTGGTTGCCTTCCGGGCCCGGGCTGGCGCGCCAGCCTTCACAGCACCCGTACTCTCTGGACGCTCCGACACCCTGACTGTCAGGTGCGCGGTGCGCTTGACCACACGGAACGCGCGGCCCATCGGGGCCGGGCGAACCCGCTTCTGCGACGGCCCCTGGCCGGCATAGCACGCCGAAATGAACAGCCGCTCGACGTCGCCGCCAAATCCGGGCTTCTGCTGCGCGTTGGCGATGGCCGATCGCAGCACCTTCTCGATGTCCCGCGCAATCCGCTTGGTCGAGAACCGAAGGGTGGCCAGCGCCTGATCGACCTCGCGCCCCCGGATCAGTTCAAGCACCAGGCCCGCCTTCTGCGCGGATGTGCGAACATATTTCGCCGTTGCCTGCGCTGCAATCATCGCTAGCTCCCCGCCTTCGGAGCGGCCGGCGGCGCCGCCGCGGCCACCTGTGCGGCCTTCTCCGACTTGGTGGTGTGGCCTTTGAAGCCCCTGGTCGGCGAGTACTCGCCGAGCTTGTGCCCGACCATGTTCTCGGTGACGTACACCGGGATGAACTTCTTGCCGTTGTGCACCGCCAGCGTGTGCCCGAGCATCTCTGGAAGCACCGTCGACCGGCGCGACCATGTCCGCACGACCTTCTTTTCGCCAGCCCGGTTCATCACTTCCACCTTCTCGAGAAGGTGGGTGTCCACAAACGGGCCTTTACTCAAGGATCTGCTCATAACCTACCCTGAAGCTCCGGCGCCCTACTTCGGCCGCCGCTGGATGATGAACTGATCCGTCGCCTTGCTGTTGCGTGTCTTGAAGCCCTTGGTGGGCATGCCCCACGGCGACACCGGATGCCGGCCGCCCGAGGTTTTGCCCTCGCCGCCGCCGAGCGGGTGATCCACCGGGTTCATCGCAACGCCGCGCACGTGCGGCCGCTTGCCGAGCCAGCGGCTCCGGCCGGCCTTGCCGAGCGACACGTTCTCGTGATCCAGGTTCCCCACCTGGCCCACCGTCGCCCGGCACTCGATGTTGATGCGCCGGAGTTCGCCCGACGGCATCTTCACCGACGCATACTCGCCTTCCTTCGCCACCACCTGCACAGCCGCCCCGGCGCTACGCGCCAGCTGGCCGCCTTTCCCAGGCCGCAGCTCCACGTTGTGGACCTGCGTCCCGAGCGGGATGCTCTTGAGCGGGAGCACGTTGCCCGGCAGGATGTCGACCGCGTCGCCAGCCACGATGCTGTCGCCGACCTTGAGCCCCACCGGGTGGAGGATGTACCGCTTCTCGCCGTCGGCGTACTGCACCAGCGCAATACGGGACGACCGGTTCGGATCGTACTCCACCGTGACAACCTTGGCCGGAATGCCGATCTTGTCCCGTTTGAAGTCGATGATCCGATAGAGCCGACGGTGCCCGCCACCGCGCCACCACATCGTGATCTCGCCGTGGTTGTTGCGACCGCCCGACTTCTTGAGGTTCTCGGTCAGCGGCTTATAGGGCTTCGCCGACGTGATTTCGGCGTAGTCCTGCACCGTCTGGAAACGCCGCCCCGGTGATGTCGGTTTATAACTGCGGATTGCCATCACTCACCCCGCTCTACGCGCCTTCCAGGAACTCCGGCATCTTCTCGCCATCGCGAAGCCGGACGTACGCCTTTTTCCAGTCGGACCGCCGTCCGACAAATCGCCCCTGGCGCTTTTCCTTGCCATGCGCGATTGCCGTGCGTACGGTTGCCACCTTGGCGCCGAGCAGATGCTCGATGGCGCGCCTGATTTCCACCTTCGTCGCCGCCGCCGCCACATGAAAGACCACCGTCTTGCCATCCTCACGAAGGATGGAGGTCTTCTCCGTAATCAGCGGCCGCCGGATCACATCCGTGAGATTCATGATCCCAGCACCTCCTGCAACCGCTCCACTGCGGCCGTGGTCGCGATGATGCGCCTCGCGAACATCACGGCCCGGGCCGTCAGACGCCCGCTCGGCAGGCACTGCGTCCCGGGGATGTTCCGCAGCGCGAGGGTCAACGCCTCGGCCGGCTTCACGTCCACGACCAGCGCCGGCCCCTTGGCACCCAGTCTCGCCAGCATCTCGACCGCCGCCTTCGTCTTGACCACGTCCGCGAACGCGTCGACCACCGTCACGTCGCCCGCCTGGAACTTCGCCGCGAGCGCTTCGCGCAGCGCGCCGCGTTCCTGCTTGCGCGGAATCGCGTATTCGTAACTGCGCGGCTGCGGCCCGAACGTCGTGCCGCCGTGGCGCCACAGCGGGTTGCGGGCCTCGCCGACCTGCGCCCGCCCGGTGCCCTTCTGCTTGTACGGCTTCTTGCCGGTCCCGCTGACCATCGCGCGGGTCTTGGTCGCGTGCGTGCCGCGCCGCTTGCTGGCGTTCTCGCGCACGACCGACTGCCAGATCAGGTCGCCCTTGACGCGACCGCCGAACAGTTCGTCGCGCAGCTCGAGCGAGCCAATCTTCTCGTTCTGGGCATTCACTATGTCGAGCGTCATGGCTACTTCTTGCCCTTCTTCGGCTTCTCGGCCTGCGGCTTCGGCTCGGGCTTACGCGCGGCGGCCTTGCGAACCATGATGTAGGATCCCCGCGCACCAGGTACGGCGCCGCGCAGCAGCAGCACGTGCTGGTCCACCTTCTCAACCAGCAGATTCAGCGTCGTCACCCGCTCGGCACCCATGTGGCCCGCCGCCCGCATGCCCTTGATGACACGCGACGGATACGACGAAGCACCAATCGAGCCAGGCGCCCGGTGGAACATCGACCCGTGTGTTGCGGCTCCGCCAGCGAAATGGTGCCGCTTGACCACGCCCTGGAACCCCATCCCGCGGCTGGTTCCGGTGACATCCACCCGTTCGCCGTCCTTGAACAACGACTCCACCAGCACCTGATCGCCCGCCTTGAGCGCATCGGCGCCCGCGGCCAGCTTGACCTCGCGCCGCACCCGCGTGGGCGGCACGCCGGCCTTCTTGTAGTGGCCCGCGAGCGGCTTGACGACTTTGGCCGGCTTCTCCTCGACCAGCCCGAGCTGGACCGACTGGTAGCCGTCCTTCTCGACCGTCTTCGCCTGCACGACCACGCACGGCCCGGCCTTAATCACCGTCACCGGCTGCACCGTCCCGTCGGGACGGAAGACCTGCGTCATGCCGAGCTTCTTGCCGATGATGCCTGTGACCATGGTCACTTCCGATCCTTCCCGAACGCCTTGATCTCGACGTCCACGCCAGCCGGCAGGTCCAGCTTCATCAGCGCGTCGACGGTCTGCGACGTGGGCTCGAAGATGTCGATCAGCCGCTTATGCGTCCGGATCTCGAACTGCTCGCGCGACTTCTTGTCCACGTGCGGCGAGCGGTTGACCGTCCACTTGTTCTTCTCCGTCGGCAGCGGAATCGGACCCGCCAGACGGGCGCCCGTCCGTTTCGCGGTCTCCACGATTTCGGCCGTCGACTGGTCGAGCACGCGGTAGTCGTACGCCTTGAGCCGGATGCGGATCTTGTCGCCGAATGCTGTCGCCATAACTGTGTCCTACTGCCCTACGTGCTTCGATTCGCCAGCGCGCCTTAGCCCTTCCCGATGCGCGGCGGTTCACTCAGCACGTAGCCCTGAGCGCCCAAACACCTGCTCAGTGTTCAGGCCGTCGAAGGGCTACGCCAGTATTTCCGTGACCGTGCCGGCGCCCACCGTGCGGCCGCCTTCGCGGATCGCAAACTTCGACCCCTTCTCAATCGCCAC
>JAPKZO010000002.1 GCA_026393755.1 Acidobacteriota bacterium | reverse complement strand
TTCGCCCAGCCCTTCATCGAGGCCACTTTCGTCAACGCCGCCGTCAGCGTCGTCTTCCCGTGGTCAATGTGCCCGATGGTCCCCACGTTCACATGCGGTTTCGACCGGTCGAACTTCTCTTTCCCCATGGCTGGTCTCCCGAAATATGTCGCCTACCTGAGTGGAGCCGATGACCGGATTCGAACCGGTGACCTCGTCCTTACCAAGGACGCGCTCTGCCGACTGAGCTACATCGGCAAGAAAAACCAACCTACCTCGTCCGCCTTCGCGCAACGCGCTTCGGCGGACATTCGCCGTAGCGCCCCTACAACGTCGCCCGGGCGCGGAGGCGAATGGAGCGGGAGACGGGGATCGAACCCGCGACCAACAGCTTGGAAGGCTGTAACTCTACCACTGAGTTACTCCCGCCTTCGTTCCGTTCCGGCCTGCGCTCTTCTTCGCGTCACTTCGGCGAGGCAAGCCCGCCTGCCTGCTCGCTGCGCAACCGCCCACCACCGTCTGTCGACCTGACTATCCAACGCGCTGGCCTGCCCAGCCGTAGCTCGCGAATCGTCCGCCTCCGCCTGCCTCATCTGCGACTGGGCGATGCCAGCCGAAGCTCACGCTACGGTCCTCCTTCGCCCTACGGGCTTCGGCGGACAGCCTTCACTCGCCGCGCGAGCGAAGGCTGGTGGGGAGGGGAGGATTCGAACCTCCGAAGGCGCATGGCCGACAGATTTACAGTCTGTTGCATTTGACCGCTCTGCAACCTCCCCGCATCCCGTGTTCTGCCCGGCCAGAATCACTCCCACGAACCGCGCCCGTCGGCGCGCACCACGGCGCGTAGAGGGTTTCTTTCCCCAGCCACCCCGAACAGTGGAGCTGGCGGAGGGATTTGAACCCCCGACCCGCTGATTACAAATCAGCCGCTCTACCGGACTGAGCTACGCCAGCCAGACGAAACTCCAAGCTTAGCAGGTTGCGTGCCACATCGCAACCAAACGAGGCCTTTATTACACCCGTTCCGCACGTGAGGCTAAAACGACACACTCATCACCCCGGGAGATCATCGTGCAGGGGTGCAACCAATCATTATAGTCACGAATCTGGTCTGGGCGCCAGGAAGACAGAGATCGGTTATTCCCCCGAGTGATGCGTCTCGACCGAGAGAGTCGAGCGACCGGCGCGTGGGGCGACGGGAGGCCGCGTCATTTCTGACGGTGGGTTGGGACCTGTTCGAACGGATTCAACAGAGAAACGCCCGCGCGCAGAAGATCCTTCACGTTGCGCGTGACCAGCACCAGGCCGTGCACCGCAGCGGTCGCCGCGAGCAGGCCATCAACCGCCGGAAGGGGGTCTGGCACGCTCAGCCTGCCCCATTCCTCCGCCACCGCCTGATCGATCGGCAGGATGCGGTCTCGATGGGCCTCGATAACCTCGTGCAGCCACCGCTCGAGCGGCGCGGCCGCATGTCGATCCCGACGCCGGATGCGCTCGATCCCCTTCCGGATCTCGCCCACCGTCAGGACGCTCATGTAGAGATCGCCCTCCACCAGTCCCGCAAACCAGTCGATCACGCGCCGGTCGGCTCGCACGCCTTTGCGGAGCTCGGAAATGACGTTGGTGTCGATCAGATAGCTCACAGCCTGGTCCTACGACCGAGGTCGCGCGGTCGTTGGAAGTCCGTGTCCTCGCCAACGTCCGGCATGTTCTGGAGCAGGTCCTTGAGGCCTCGTCGCATGGACGTGGCTCCAACGGCTTCGCGAAGGATGGCCCGGTGCTCTGCCTCGGCGGAGCGGCCGCCGCGGGCCGCCCGAAGCTTGAGTTCTCGGACGACGCCAGGGTCCACGTTGCGAACGATGAGTTGCGCCACGGTCACTCCTCCCTGATGATATCAACGATAGCATGGCCGCCGTGTCTGCGCCAGACCAACGGGTCCGGCGCCGATCGTTGTGCGGGCTGAAGGTGCGACGAAACTGAGTTGAGGGGTCAGCGTCGCTTCGATCGCTGCCGCACGGCCTCGAACAGCACGACCGCGGCGGCTACCGAGACGTTGAGGCTCGAGACGTGGCCCCGCATCGGGATGGAGACCAGGCGGTCGCACGACTCGCGCACGAGCCGGCGCAATCCCTGCCCCTCCGCACCCAGTACGATGGCGGTGGGAAGCGTCAGATCGATCTGGTCGTGCGTCTCGCTCGCGTCCGCGTCGAGACCAATGGTCCACACGCCAGCGTCCTTGAGCTCCCCTATCGCGCGGGAGATGTTGACGACCTCGGCGACCTTCACGTGCGCCACCGCACCGGCCGACGCTTTCGCGGCCGCGCCGTCCAGACGAGCGGCGTGGCGGGTCTGACGAATGATGCCGTCGGCGCCGGCGGCATCGACACTGCGAACGATGGCGCCCAGATTGTGCGGATCCTCGATGCCGTCGAGCACGACCAGCAGCGGCGCGCCCTTCGCCGACGCCACTAGTTCCTGCGGCGTGTACTGCTCTGCGTCACGCAGTTCGGCGACAACGCCCTGGTGCACGCCGCCTCGCGCCGCCCGATCGAGTTCAGCGGCCTCGGCCGACCGCACCGCAACGCCTGCCGATTCCGCCAACTGCCGGACGGCGCGCAGCCGTTCGCGATCAGACGACGACATGCGGACCGCAATGACGCGCCCGGCGCGTAGCGCTTCGAGGACAGGATTGAGACCGTAGATCAGCAAGGACGCCCCTTCATCGCCTCCGCAAGCTTCGCGGCGCGTTCCGCGCATCCCACAATGGGAGATAGACCACACGACGCGGACAACTCCGCTCCGCGGTCGATCGCCGGCACGGCCAGATCAAGCTCCGGCCCGCCAGCTTCGCCCGTCAGCGCCACGCGAATCGGGTGGAACAGATGCTTGCCCTTGTGGCCGGTCGCCTGCTTCACCCGCGCGGCCGCCGCGCGAAACGCCTCGCGGTCGAGCCGCCCGGCATCCGCCAGCTCCCGCGCCAGTTGGTCAATCACCTCTCGCGCGCCAGGCTCCCGCAGCACGTCGCCGACATCATCCCGCCCCAGCGCCTCGGCCGGATCGAAGACAAACAGGAACCGCAGCCGCTCCGGCATCTGATCGACCCGATCGACAGAGTCACTCGCCATCGGCACAACCGATTCGATGAACGCGCGGGCCTCAGGCGAATCGTTCAATAGATATCCCGCCGCACGGAAACTCGGCAGCGCAAGGTCAGTCAGCCGGCCCGGACTCGCCAGGCGCAGATAGTGGCGATTGACCCAGGCGAGCTTCTCCCGATCGAACACGGCGGCGCTGTGACCCACGGACTCGAGCGCGAATCGCCGCGCCAGTTCCCGGATGTCCAGCAGTTCATCACCCCCGCCAGGCGACCATCCGAGCAGCGCGAGGTAGTTCACCAGGGACTCGGGCAGGTAGCCACGCGCGCGGAATTCCGCGACCGACGTCGCGCCATGCCGTTTGGAAAGGGGCGCGTGATCCGGACCCAGCACGAGCGCCAGATGCGCGAACACCGGCGGCTGAAAGCCGAGCGCCTCGTACAGCAGCACCTGCCGTGGCGTGTTCGAGATGTGATCCTCGCCGCGGATGACGTGCGTGATCGCCATCAGCGCATCATCGATGACCACCGTGAAGTTGTACGCAGGATTGCCGTCGGACCGCACGAGGACGGGATCGCCGATCACGTCCGTGCTGAACCGAACCTCTCCTCGCACGACGTCCTGAAACGTCACGTCCCGGTTCTCAGGCACGCGGAGACGAATGACGGCCGACTCTCCGGCCGCCACCCTTTCGCTCGCCTGGTCCGGCGGCAGGTCGCGGCAACGTCCGACATATTTCGGCGGACGCCCCGCCTCCATCGCCGCGCGGCGATCGGCCTCGATCTGTTCAGTCGTACAGAAGCAGTGGTAGGCTGCCCCCTGCTCGATCAACGCTCGTGCGTACGACGCGTACAAGCCGAGCCGCTCCGATTGCCGGTAGGGCCCATGCGGACCGCCGACATCGGGGCCTTCGTCCCAGGTAAGCCCCATCCACCGCAAGTCTTCCAGAATCCCCGCCTCGGACTCGCGCGTCGATCGCTGGACGTCGGTGTCTTCGATGCGAAGTATGAACGTGCCTCCGCCGCCTCTGGCCAGCAGCCAGTTGAATAGTGCCGTGCGGGCATTCCCGACGTGAAGGAGCCCAGTGGGGCTCGGCGCAAATCGCAGGCGCATGTCCACTACGTCTCCTTGACCCGCTGTTCCACGAGCACGGCCACGGCATGGACGGCCATGGCCTCGCCTCGCCCGATCTCGCCGACACCCTCGTTGGTCTTGCCCTTCACGCTGACGCGGCTGACTTCCACGCCCAGCACTGTGGCGAGGCTCTCGCGAATCTCATCAATGTGCGGAGAGAGCCTGGGGTGTTCGGCGATCACGACGGCGTCGACGTTGCTGACCAGATAGCCGGCTCCGCGCGCCAGCGCCACGGCATGCGCCAGCATCGCGAGGCTCGACGCGCCTTTCCACTGGGGATCGGTGTCGGGGAAGTGACGGCCGATATCACCCATGGCCACCGCGCCAAGCACGGCGTCTGTCAGGGCGTGCGACAGCACGTCGGCGTCGGAATGCCCTGCCAGCCCACGCTCGGCGGGGATGGTCACACCGCCCAGAATCAGTAATCGCCCCTCGACGAGCCGATGCAGATCGTAGCCGGCGCCGATGCGGATACCGGCGACCGCTCCTCGACGCTCCGTCAGAGCACGTGCGACAGTCAGGTCGTCCATGGTCGTGATCTTGAGATTGGTGGCGTCACCCATCACCAGCCGTACCGGATACCCGGCCGCTTCGGCCAGCGCCGCCTCGTCGGTCGCGAGAACTCCTGCGCGGCCCGCGGCAATCGCCGCCCGCAAGACATCGGTGCGGAAGGCCTGCGGCGTCTGCGCCAGGTACACGCGGTCCCGCGGAATCGTCCGCTCCACCAACGGCCCCTGCGGTGGCGTCTCGCCCGAAGCCAGCTTGACGGTGTCGCTCGCAGGCAGGGCGGCCAGCGCCGCACCTGTCTCGACGGCGGCCGCAATCGTCCGCGAAATCAGATCGGCGCTCGCAAACGGACGGGCGGCGTCGTGGATCAGGATGATGTCGGCGCGCTCCTGCACGACGTCAAAACCGTTGGCCACGGAATCCTGCCGGCGCCGGCCGCCCTCGACGATGCGCACGGGCTTCCCGAGCGTCAGCAGATAGTTCGGCGGGCGGCCGACAAGGTCGGGTGGCAGCACCACCACGATCTCGGTCACCTCGGGATGCGCTGCCAGCAACTGCGCCGATCGCTGGAGCATCGGCTGCCCCGCGATCTCGATCAACTGCTTTGGGCGCCCGGCCCCGAGCCGCTCACCCCGTCCGCCTGCCGCAATGATTGCCGCGACGTACATGTCAGATCACCCACCGGCAGGTCTCGACGCCCCCCGCGAACGGCGCGTAGCGCGCCGAGGTCATGTCGAGTACACGCGTGATGTCGCAGGCGAACGCGCCGATCCGCAGGATCGACGCCAGATCCGGCGACACTGTCAATTCGATGGCCATGTTCCGATGTTCCGATCTTCCGCCACCACGCGTGCCTCAACCACCGATCGCACCTGCTCGGCAAGCGTGATGGCGGCGGGCATGTCGGAGTGCTCCGATCCCTCGGCGGTGCTGACGGGCGCGTGCACGGTCAGCATGACGTGGCCGGGCCGCACCGTCAGGAAGCCCTTTCGCATCACGAGCCGCGTGCCGGTGATCGACACCGGGACGATCGGCAGCCGGGCCTCCATGGCCAGCAGGAAGCTGCCGGCCTTGAACCGCCCGACGCGCCCATCGACGCTGCGCGTGCCCTCGGGAAAGATGATGAGCGATAACCCGTCGCCGATCAACTCGCGCCACCGCTTGAGAATGGCCGCCGTATCAGAGTGGCTCCTGTCGACGAGCAGATGCCCGGTGTGCCGGAGGTGCCAGCCGAAAAACGGGATCGACCCGAGCGACTGTTTGGCGATGATCCGCAGTTGAAAGGGCAGCGCCCAGAACACGACCGGAATGTCGTAGATGCTCTGGTGGTTCGACACGAAGACGTAGGTCGCGCCCGGCGTCAACTGTTCCAGCCCCCGCACCTCCACCTGAACGCCGGTGGTCACCAGGATCATCCGAGACCACCCTCGCGCGCACCGATGCGCGAACCGCCCGCTGCGATCGACGAAGCTTGAGAACAGCGACAGGGTCCCGAACACGATCGTGTAGACCGTGATCGCCGGGATCAGGACGACTACCGTCCGCCACCAGTGGAAAGAAGGCAAGGTCACTTGCCGTCTGGCCCTGCGGCAGGCGGCCCTGCTGGATGCGGCCCGTTCTTCGAACGGCGCGCGGCGTCGTCACGCTCCACGGTCTGCGCCGGCGGTCCGCCCGGGTCGATGAACCGGCCGAAGATCATCTTCCCCGCGGTCGTCTGCAGGACGCTGGTCACCACGATGTCGATGGTCTTCCCAATCAGCTTTCGCGCATTGTCCACCACCACCATCGTGCCGTCGTCGAGGTAGGCGACGCCCTGGCTGTACTCCTTGCCTTCCTTGAGGATGAAGACCTTCATCGACTCGCCTGGCAGCACGACGGGCTTGAGGGCGTTGGCCAGCTCATTGATGTTCAGGACCGCGACACCGCGTAGCTGCGCCACCTTGTTCAGATTGAAGTCGTTGGTGACGATCTTGCCCTGGAGCGACCGGGCCAGCTCGATCAGTTTGAGATCGACCTCCCGCACCTCAGGGAAATCAATGTCGGAGATCATGACTTCGGCGCCCGTCATCTTCTGGATCTTCTGAAGAATGTCGAGCCCGCGCCGGCCGCGGTTGCGGCGCATCGTGTCGCTGGAATCGGCGATCTGCTGGAGTTCCTTCAGCACGAACTGAGGGATGACCAGGGTCCCGTCGAGGAATCCGGTCTCGCAGACATCGGCGACGCGGCCATCGATGATGACGCTGGTATCGAGCACCTTATAGCGGCGCTGCGGGCCTGCCGCTCGGAACAGCGTAATCAGCCTCGTGGGCTCCAGCCACTCGCCGTGGCGGCCTCCGACCACGAGTCCGAGATACGTCATCGCCAGATACACGAAGCTGTGGAGAAACTCGATCCGGGTGTCGGTGGTGCCGAACCAGAAAAGGCCGGCGCCGAGGACGTTGGCGAAGACGAGGCCGATTGAGCCTCCAATCATGGCGCCCAGCAGGTGGGCGACGCTGACGACGCGCAGCCGCCATTCACAGAAGATTCCGACCAGCGCCAGCCCGGCGCCGCTTGCCACGTTGACCACGACGCCCGCGCCGGAGATCGGCTGAAATGTCCCCGCGGCACCGGCGACTCCGGCAAGGAAGAGGCGTTCCAGAAGCAGCCAGTAGCCAGCAGTCAGTGGCCGACAGCCGACGGCGGTGGCCCTCCGTTCCCACCCAACTATAGCGGCGGTTGAGAGTTCTGGCGGCAATTACTTGGGCAATTGCCGTCGCCGTTCTTCGAATGATTACACGAGCAAATGATCGAGCGCCTCTTGCACCGTCCTGACGCCGACCAGGTCGCACTCAATCCCGGCGAGGCCCGGGTCAGTCGGATCGACGTTGGCGGCCGGCATCACGCAGCGGCTGAATCCCATCAGGGCGGCTTCCCGCACGCGCCTGGACGCCTGGGTGACGGCCCGCACCTCTCCGGCCAGGCCGACTTCGCCGAACACGGCAATGCCGGCGCCGACGGCACGGTTTCTGGCACTCGAGGCGACCGCGGCCACGACCGCCAGATCCACCGCCGGCTCGTCGACACTCAATCCGCCCGCCAGGTTCGCGAACACATCGTCACCGCCCAACTGCAGCCCCGCGCGTTTCTCCAGAACCGCCAGCAGCAGCGAGAGCCGGTTCTGGTCGAGGCCCACGGCGGTGCGCTTGGCGTATCCGTACGAGCTCGTGCTGACCAGCGCCTGCACTTCCGCGAGGATCGGCCGCGATCCTTCGATACAGCAGAGCACGGCCGAACCGGGCGTGCCGCTCGGCCGCTCCGCCAGGAAGAGCGCGGAGGGGTTCGCCACGGGCCGAAGCCCCGCCGCCGTCATTTCGAACACGCCCATCTCGCTCACGGCTCCGAACCGGTTCTTTGCCGCTCTGACGATTCGGTGGGCGTGATGGCGCTCGCCTTCGAAGTACAGCACCGTATCGACAATGTGCTCGAGCGCCTTGGGACCGGCGAGACTGCCTTCCTTTGTGACGTGGCCGACCAGGAAAGTCGGCACGTTCTGAGCCTTGGCCGCGAACAGCAGCTGGGTCGCCGCCTCGCGAACCTGGCCGATACTGCCCGGCGCCGATTGCATGCGGAACGAGAACACGGTCTGGATCGAATCGACGATGACCAGCGCCGGCCGGATCCGCGCCATCTCCTCGAGCACGCGTTCGAGACCCGTTTCAGCCAGCAGGTACAAGGGGGCGTCGCCGACGCCGAGCCGCTCGCCCCGCGACTTGATCTGGTGTTCGGATTCCTCGCCCGAACTGTAGAGGACCGGCCCGGACGTGCGGGCCACGTACGAGGCGGTCTGAAGCAACAACGTCGACTTGCCGATGCCAGGCTCGCCGCCCAGCAACACCAGCGATCCGGGCACGATGCCGCCGCCAAGCACCCGATCGAACTCGTCGATGCCCGTGGTCATCCTGGGGAAGTTGGCGGTCTCGATCTCGGAGTACAGCCGCGCGGTGTTGCCGGCGGCCGACGAGAAGCGATTCGAGCCGGGAGCCGGGCCTTCAACGACCGGGCGTTCTTCCACGAACGAGTTCCAGGCGCCGCACTCCGGGCAGCGGCCCAGCCATTTCTGCGACTGCGATCCGCAGTCCTGGCACACGAAGACGGTCTTTGCTTGTTTCACGGGGCCCCCGTGCACGAGGAACAATCCCTCCGGGCGTAATCACTCCGGGAGTCATTATTGCGCCGGCCGGATTCGCATTTCAGAAATAATCACTCCGCGAGTGATCAATCAGGCGGGCGGCTTCCACTCGAGGTTCTCGAACCGCGTGTACTCGCGGATGAAGGCGAGTCTCACCGTACCGGTCGGGCCGTTGCGCTGCTTGGCCACGATGAGTTCGGCCACGCCCTGGTTCTCCTCCGTCGCCTCGTACATATCTTCCCGGTAGATCATAATGACGACGTCAGCATCCTGTTCGAGGGCGCCGGATTCCCGCAGGTCCGACAACTGAGGCCGCCTGTTCGGGCGGTTCTCCGGCGCGCGGCTCAACTGCGACAGCACGACCACCGGCACGTTGAGCTCCTTGGCCAGCCCTTTCAACCCTCTCGAGATCGACGCCAGCTCGGTGACCCGGTTCTCGAATCGGCCGCGGCCCTGCATCAGCTGGATGTAGTCGATGACGATGAGGTCGAGACCGTGTTCGGCTTTGAGGCGCCTCGCCTTCGCGCGCATCTCCAGGACGCCAATCGACGCGGTGTCGTCGATGTAGACCTGCGCCTGGGTCAGCGTCGACATGGCGTCGGTCAGCTTCGGCCAGTCGCGCTCGCCGAGGAACCCGGTCCGCAGGCGGTGGCCGTCAATCGCGGCTTCCGACGTGAGCATGCGCAGGAACAGCTGCTCTTTCGACATTTCGAGGCTGAAGAACCCGACCGTCATCGCCTTCTTGGTCCCGACGTACTGCGCGATATTGAGGACCAGGCTCGTCTTGCCCATGGCCGGCCTCGCGGCCACGATGATCAGGTCTGACGGCTGGAGCCCGGCCAGCATCTCGTCGAGTTCCTTGAAGCCGGTGGGCACGCCCGTGATGAGCTGCTTTCTCGCGTGAGCCTGTTCCACGGCCGCGAAGCCCGCATTTGCGAGGTCGCGCATGGGCACGAACCCGCCGTGGATGGATCCCTCGGCGATCTTGAAGATGTCGCGTTCCGCTTCGTCGATTACCGTCTCGGCGTCTTCTTCGGCCGCATACGCGGCGCCCAGGACCCGGTTGGCGGTATGAATCAGCTCGCGCAGCGTCGCCTTCTGCTTGACGATCCGCGCGTACTCCGCGACGTTGATCCCGTGCGGCAGGCCGTCGACCAGCGAACTGATGTACGCGGGCCCGCCCACCCGGTCGAGTTCGCCGGTTCGCCCCAGTTCGTCTTTCAGCGTGATGAAGTCGATGGCCTGACCGTGTTCCATCAGGCTGAGCATCTTCGCGAACATGCGCCGGTGCGCATCGCGGAAGAAGTCGACGTCCTTGATGTACTCGACCGCCTGGTGGATCGCTTCGGCGTTCAGCAGGATGGCACCCAGCACCGCGCGCTCGGCTTCGAGGTTATGCGGGAGCGGGCGGTCGGTGGTGGGGTCGTTCATGGGCGGGTTCCGGGAGAGAACCGTATCTGAACAAGCGGCCAGAACCCTGGAATCAGAAGCAAGAAGCAAGAACCCTTACTTCCTGCTCCTTGCTTCTTCTCCTGAGGGCGGCGCTACTCTTTGGCCGCTTCGAGCGCCGTGACCTTGACCCTCAACTGCGCCACGACGTCACGGTGGAGCTTGATCGGCACGGTGAACTCACCCAGTTGCTTGAGCGGTTCGTCCAGATCGATCTTGCGTTTGTCCACCTCGAACCCCTTGGCCATGAGGTCGTCGGCGATGTCGGCCGCGGTGACCGACCCGTAGAGCGTGTCGTTCTCGCCGACCCGTCGGGCGATGGCGATGTCGGCGTGCGCCAGGCGAACGGCGTAGGCTTCGGCGACCGACCGTTCGGCCAGTTCCTTCGCCTCGGCGAGCTTCCGCTGACGCTCCACGATCTTCACGTTCGCCGGGTTTGCCAGCAACGCGAGCTTGCGCGGCAGCAGGAAGTTGCGGGCGTAGCCGTCGGCGACCTTCACGACGTCGCCGCGGCGGCCCAGATTCTCGACGTGTTCACGAAGAATGATTTCCATGGCGACCCCTAATCCGTCACGTAGGGCAGCATGGCCAGCAGGCGCGCCCGTTTGATGGCAATCTGCAGCTTGCGTTGATGCATCGCACACACGCCGGAGATCCGGCGCGGGATGATCTTCGCGCGTTCGGGAATGAAGGGCTGCAGCATCTTCACGTCCTTGTAATCGATGTGATCGATCTTGTCCGTGCAGAACTTGCAGACCTTGCGGCGGCGGAACATCGAGCGGCGCGGGCCGCCCTTGTCGCCTCCGCGCGAAGCGCCACGGCCCTTGGGGCCGGACGAGTGTCGAGAGGATCCTCGTTCGTCAGCCATCGTTATACCTCCGCCCGGTCGTTCCCGTCGTCATCCGCGTCATCGCTGTTCCGGCGCCGTCCCTGACCGAGCGGCGGCAGCCCCTTGGCCACCCGCTCGTCGGCTTCGGCCTGGCGGCGGGCCCGGTTGCGCTCCGCGACCTTGAGATCTTCGTCCACCCGCACGAGCAGGTGCCGGATGACGCTGTCGGTGACCTTGAGCCGGCGGTCCAGTTCCTTCGTCAATTCGCCGGTGCCGTTGAACACTTCGAGCACGTAGGTGCCCTCGCGGTGCCTGCCGATGTGGTACGCCAGGCGCCGGCGTCCCCAGTTCTCGGTCTTCACCATCTCGCCCTGCAGCCGGGTGACGATCGACTCGACCTGCGTATGCAGATCGGTGACCGCCTGCTCGGTCGCGTCGGGCGACACGATGTAGATCAGTTCGTACAGTCGCTTCTGACTCATGCTGCTCCTTCTGGCCAGTGTCGGCCATCTCGCCATAGCCGCGAAGCGGCGAAGGCGGATGGCAAGGAGTTAGGGGGCGGAATCCTCCGCCCGGTTGAACCGATTCATGGCTGCCTTGATGCCCTCCGCGAGGAACGTGTCCACGGCGTCGGCAGCCCGGGCAATCGCGCGCTCGACTTCCTCTGTCTCATCCGGATCGAACCGCGCGAGCACGTGGTCCGCCAGATCGCGGCGCGGATCGCCGCGCCCCACTCCGACGCGCAGCCGCGGGAACAGGTCCGAACCCAGGCACGCGATGATCGAACGGAACCCGTTGTGCCCGCCCGCCGATCCGCTGCCGCGCAGGCGCAATCGCCCCAGCGGCAGGTTGACATCGTCGGCCACCGCGATGATGTCCGACGGGTCGATCTTGTAGAAGTGCGCCAACTCGCCCACGGCCTCGCCGCTCAGATTCATCATCGTGAGCGGCTTGACGAAGAACAGCGTCGCGGCACCCGTTCCGACGCGAGCCGTCAGTGCGTTGGCCCGGGCCTGCTCGAACGCCACTTCGCGCCGGCGCGCCAACTGGTCGGCGACCGCGAACCCGACGTTGTGCCGTGTCCCGTGGTAGCTTCGCCCCGGATTGCCAAGACCGACGATCAGCTTCACAGCAGGCGTGCGGCTCTTCGTTGCCGCGACTACTCCTTCTCTTCCTTAGCCTTCTCGACCTTGCCCTTCTTGATGACCTCGGGCTCGGCCGGAGTCGCAGGCGTCGCCGCCGCCGCCGCCACCACATCAGTCGGGGTCGGCTCGACCACCACGCGCGGCGAGATCACGTGGACGAGCATGATGTCGAGATCGCCGACCGCCGTCCACCTCGGATTCGTCGCCACGTCCCTCAGGCGAATGGCCTGGCCGAGCATCAGTTCGGTCACGTCAATCTCGATGTGCTCGGGAATGTCGGACGGCAGGCACTCGACCTGGACCTCGCGGTGCACGATGTCGAGCAGGCCGCCCTCCTGCTTGACGCCCTTCGGCTCGCCCTTGCAGATCACGGGCACCGTGACCGTCAGGAGCTTGTCCATGGCGATGCGGTAGAAATCCACGTGCAGCAGCTTGTGGGTGACCGGATCGAGCTGATATTCCCTGACGAGCACCCGCACGTCCTCGTCGCCGACCTTGAGCCCAATCAGCGTGTTCACGCCCGAATCGGAGTGCAGAATGCCGGACAGCGCCTTCGGGTCCACCGCGATCGACGTGGCCTGTCGCTTCCCCCCTGCCAACGTGCCGCCGTACAGTACGCCTGGGATGCGGCCGGTGACCCGCAGGCGACGCGCCTCATTCTTGCCGAACGATTCTCGCTTTACCGCTTCCAGTCTGGCTTCCATACCTTCAATCCTTGCTTCTCTCGCCGCGCGGGCCCACCCGGACGGCGGCCGGTCGACCTACACAAACAACGATGATACCGACGTCTCTTCATGGATGCTGCGGATGGCCTGGCCGAGCAGCCGGGCCACCGACAACGTCACGATCTTGTTGCACTTCGCCTTGTCGCCACCGATCGGGATCGTGTTGGTGACGACAAACTTCTCAATCGCCGACTGCTCGATTCGAGCTATCGCCGGCCCCGAAAACAGCCCGTGCACCGCGCACGCCCACACCCGTTCCGCGCCGTTGGCCATCAGGGCCTGCGCCGCGTTCTGCATCGTGCCGGCGGTATCGACGATGTCGTCCTGAATGAGGCACGTCCGGCCTTCCACATCGCCGACCACGTTCATCACTTCCGCGTGCCCGTCTTCAGGCGACCGGCGTTTGTCGATAATCGCCAGATCCGCACCGAGACGCTTGCCATACGCCCGGGCCCGTTCGGCGCCGCCCGCATCCGGGGACACGATGGTCAGGTTCTGAAACCCCTGCCGGGACAGGTGGTCGATGATCACCGGAGCGGCGAACAGGTGATCCACCGGAATGTCAAAGAACCCCTGGATCTGCGCCTTGTGCAGGTCCATCGTCAGCACGCGATTGGTCCCGGCCGCGCCGAGGATGTTCGCCACCAGCTTCGCCGAAATCGGCACGCGGGGCTTGTCTTTCCGGTCCTGCCGCGCGTAGCCGTAATACGGAATCACCGCCGTGATGCGCGCCGCCGACGAGCGGCGGAACGCGTCGATCATGACGAGCAGTTCCATGATGTGCTCGTCAACCGGCGGCGACGTCGGCTGCACCACGAAGACATCCGTGCCGCGGATGTTCTCGTCGATCTGGAACGACACTTCCGTGTCGGGGAACCGCCGCAGCTTGGCCTGGCCAACCGGAAGGCCAAGGAACTCGGCAATTTCCCGAGTGAGTTCAGGATGCGCACTGCCCGAAAAGAGTTTCATCTCGGCATGGCCTCTCGGCTTCGCGCTCCCTCGATCAACCAGGCTGGCTGGGGCGGAAGGATTCGAACCTTCGGATGCGGGATCCAAAGTCCCGTGCCTTACCAGCTTGGCGACGCCCCAACATCTCGACTCGCCCCGACCGTCGCCGACCACCGCATCCCACGCATCGGTCCCGCGCTTCCCGCCCGCGTCGGCTGACACCTGCCCGGCGTCAGAACTCGTGATCGCGATCGCGTGGCAAGGAATGAACCGCTAGGCGTGGCCGGAGCGGTGATGACGCAAACAAAAAGTGTATACGATTGGCGCCTGCTGGCACAAGGGCGAAGCGCGCCGGCCGCCTAACGCGCGACCTTCCGCGACCCTGACCGGCATGTTCGCCGGCCGACGGTCCTGGTGACCAGGGCGACCGCGCCAGTGCCGGCCAGAATCCGCGCCGCGCGACGCGCCTGGATGACCGTGTCGAACAAGCCGAACACCGCCGACCCGCTGCCCGTCATCGCGGCCGCCGCGGCGCCTGCCCTGAGCAGCGCGTCGCGGAGTCTGCCGATGTCGGGATGGCGGCGGGCGACGGGAGCCTCCAGGTCATTGGCGACGACCAGCGGGCGGCCAGGCCAGGCGGGAATCCCGGGCATACTCGCCTCGCGAGTCCGGCCCGGTCCGGCCTCGTCACGATCGAACCACCCGTAGGCGTCGACCGTCGACACGCCAAACGCGGGCAGTCCCAGCACAACCTGATACGGCGGCAGGTCCGGCAAGGGATAGAGATCGTCGCCCCGCGACAATCCCAGAGCGGATCCGCCGATCAGGAAGTACGGCACGTCCGCGCCGACCTGCGCCGCCGCCGCTGCGAGATCGACAGCACGATCGGCGGCCCAGGCGCGCGCGAGCGCCACCAGCGCCGCCGCGGCGTCGGCGCTTCCTCCACCGAGGCCGGCCTGCATGGGGATTTGTTTGGCTAGCACGATCTCCGCGCCCCGCACGGGCCCCTGATGTCCAAGTCGCTCCCAGAGCCTCTGCGCGGCGCGCCAGATCAGGTTGCGTCCGTCGGTGGGCACACCGGGATCATCACAGCGAATGCCGAAGGGGCCCGGACGCAGCCGGCACGTCAGGGTATCGTGCAGCGCCAGCGACTGAAAGACCGTCTCCAGGTCGTGGTACCCGTCATCGCGCGTGCCTCGCACGTGCAGCGTCAGGTTGATCTTGGCGTGCGCGCGAACACGGATGTCCGGAGGCATTGCCATCATCGACTCCCTCCGCCCGGCGTCCTGTCGGCCAGCGGTCCCATCTGGCGAAGTTCGTCGAGCGACATGGGCTGCGCGTCGGCCGGGACGACGAGCGTGAACGCGGCAGGATCAATCGCCACGTTGGCCTCGAACTGCGACACGCGGAACGTCAGGTCTGTGGTGGACGATTGAGACACCCGAACGCGGCCGGGGAATCCCCCCGTAAGTACGTCGTACGCGACCGTCCACGACGCGGTCCTCGGATCGCCCCCGCCGATGGTCCGGCCTCCGACGATCCGCCACTGCCGTTCTTCGTTGCGCATGAAGGCCTCGGCTCCACCCTGCAGAATCATCGTGACCCAGCCCGAGTCGAAGCGTCTCGCCTCGGTCGCCGCTATTTGGGGGTCGGACACGACGCATCCTGTCAGCACCGCCAGCAGGTCGTCGGCCTGCCACGGCATGCCCGTCAGCGCTTCGAGCACGTCGGCAACGGCTGCGTCTTTCACGACGCGCTTGTCCCGCGGGAACCACAAGGTCGCCCGGTGAGCCCGGGCCGCGAGGACGAAGACCGGCGCGCCAAACGGTGCCGGCGCCTCGAGCCGGAGCGATCCGGAGCGCTCGAATCCGGCCAGCACCCGTCCCCTGATCTTCCGGGACCCGACCCGACCCGACAGACCGATCTCGACCGTCAAGGTGCGGACACCCCGGCAGACGCTGGAGGCCTGCGCCAGGATCGGTGCCGCGTCAGATGCCGGCAGAAGCCGTGACGGCCCCTCCGGGGTGCGCACTGGCACCGAGGCGCACGCCGCTGTCAGCACGCTGAGGACCACGGCCACGACCCCGGCGCCCTTCACGGCGTCACTTCTTGCCGACCCTGGCTTGAGCATCGCGGATCTTGCGCTCGATTCCCGCGCGGTCGATCAGTTCACCGTCTCCCGACAGGGAGCGGCGCCACGCCTCTATCGCCTCGGCCGGGCGGCCCTTCGCGGCGAGCACATCGCCGAAATGATTCTGAACGACCGAGTCCGTCACGAGTTGCTCGGAGGCGGTCCGGAGGCTCGCTTCGGCCAGATCCAACTGGTGCAACTTGAAGTGAGCCCAACCCAAACTGTCGAGGTATGAGCCGTTGTACGGATCGAGCGTGACGGCTCTCTTGATCAACTCCAGCGCCTCTGGCACCCGCCGGCCCCGTTCGACCAGCGCGTAGCCGAGGGAGTTGAGCGCCGCCGCGTGGTTGGGGTCTGTGGCGAGGACCTGACGAAATACCCGTTCCGCTTCATCGAATCGCTTGAGGCGGTCGAGCACGGCTCCATACTGGAACTGGATGTTGAGATCGCTCGGGAATTTCACCTGGGCGGTTCTCAGCATCGCCGCGGCCTCTGTATCCCGGCCATCTGACGCGTAGAATTCCGATAACACCTGGACGCTCGCCGGGCCCGCGCCGGGCGCATCAGCCAGGAGGCGCAGCACGGCCACACCGGCGTCGAAGTTCCCCTGACCCCGCAACGCTTCCGCTTCCAATCGGGCCAGTCTGAGATCGTCGGGCCGGCCGGCGCGCAACTGGCGGAGCAGCGTGAGCGCGAGATCGTACTTCTTGGTCAGCACCAATCCCTGCGCGCGATACGCCAGAAGGACTCCGTCTCGAGGGTTCGTCTGGATCGCGCGATCGAACACGCCGACGGCATCGTCTCCCCGACCAAGCGAGAGATACGCAACCCCCAACTGCGTCAGCAGCAACGCGGCGTCTGCCTCGCGGCCCTTCTGTGGCGCGGCGACGATCGGTTCGAGCGTCTCGACGATCCTGGCGTACTGCCTGCGCGCCTGAAAGACCTGTGCGAGGGCATGCGCTCCTGACGTGCTGGTCGGGTTGAGGGCCAGGATCCGGCGGGCCGTGCCCTCGGCTCCGTCCAGATCGTCAAGGAGACGCTGGGCCTGCGCCAGCAGGTAGAGCGGCCAACTGGCATTCGGATCCGTCTTCGTCACGTCGAGCAGCAGATCGCGAGCCCGTGCCGTGCCCGGGGCGTTCGGCTCGTTCAGCAGCGCGGCCGCCCACTTGATCTTCAGCTCCGCATCACGCGGATTCTGTTCTGACGCACGCTCGTACGCCGATGCGGCCTCGGCGAAACGCTGTTGCTTGTCGTACGCATCCGCAAGCGCACCGTAGAAGGACGGCTCTTCTTCCACCGCATCCTTCAGCAACAGGATCGCCTCGCCCGGCTTTCCGGCCGCGGTGTACGTCTCTGCGAGCAGCGCGACACCCTGAGGAAGCCAGGGTTCGCCGGCCAGCAACTGCTTCAAGGTGCCGATGGCCTTCTCATAGTTCTGGCGCTGAAGGTACATGCGGCCCAGGGTCAAACGGACGCCAACCGCCATGTCAGACCGGGAGTCACCGAGCGCCAGTTCGAGATGGTCGACCGCGTGCTGCCAGGTCGACACATCCAGCGTGCCCGAGGCACTCCCCTGGCCGTGCTCGGCCAGATCCGCGTAGATCATACCGAGCAGCCGATGCGCGTCCCAGTTGTCGCCATCGAGCTTCAAGGCCGCATCGGCCAGCTCAATCGCTTCCTTCGCCTGTCCCTGTCTGGCATAAACCTCCGCCAATTCGGACGCAATCTGGGACGAGGCGGGATCCATGGCCATCGCCAGACGCAGGGCCTTGATCGCCCCTTCGGCGTCGCCCTCCAGCGCGAGCCGGCGCCCCATCATGAACTGGTAGTACGCGTCGGCAATGGAGTCATCGGCTTTGGCCGGGCTGGCGCCTGCCGGCTTGGCCGGCGCCTGCGTGGCAGACTCAGAAGGCAGCGGCAGAAGGCCCTGCGGCCGGACGAGTGCGGTGGGCTGGGCCACGCCAAGAGCGACGCTCACGATCAGATGGATCACGGATCGATTCTTTCACACTCCCCGCGTCCGATGGGAGTCATCTTGCAGGATGATGCGGGTTTCTCGCCCCCCCCGGCACCCATCGCTCAGGGCTGGTCTGCTATAGTGGCACGAGCTTACGGAGGAACATCCCGATGCCCGTCAACCCGGAATTGCTGGAGATTTTGGTGTGCCCCGCCTGCAAGACGTCGCCGGTGGTCCCGGTCAACGAGGGCGCGGGTCTCAAGTGCCAGGCCTGCGGGAGAGTGTATCCCGTCAGGGACGACATCCCGGTCATGCTGATTGACGAGGCCACGATCGAGGCCCCGTCCAGCCGGTCGTGAGGCCGCGATCTGAAGATCCTGCTGATTCGCCTGCGCCTGATCGGGGACGTCGTGTTGACGACGCCGGCGGTGAGGGCGCTGCGCCGGGCGTATCCGGAAGCCAGGCTCACCTACCTCGTCGAGCCGCAGGCCGCGCCTGTCGTGGAGGCCAACCCACACCTGGATGCGGTCGTCGTGGCTCCCCTGCTCTCGGGACTTAGGCGGTGGCGCACTGACGCCGCGCTCGGACTGCGCCTGCGGCGCGAGCGGTTCGATCTGGTCATCGATTTCCACGGCGGCCCCAGGAGTTCATGGCTGGCGCTCGCCACCGGCGCACCGGTGAGGGTCGGCTACGCGGTCAAGGGCCGCGGGTGGATGTACACGCAGCAGGTGGCGCGCCCCCGCGGACACCACGAGCGGCATTCGGTGCGCAACCAGTGGGATCTGCTCGAATCCGTGGTGCCCGGCGTGCCGCCGCCGACGCCGGCATCAGACCCGGTGGAGATGCCGGAGCAGGCGGCCGCCTCTGCGCGACTCGAGGCGAAGCTGCGGGAGCTGGGGATCAGTCTTGATGCCGAACTGGTGGTCGTCCACGTGGGGGCGGGCAACGAGTTCCGGCGCTGGCCAGAACAGTCGTTTGCCGAACTCGTGGCGGCGCTGTCCACGCTGTGGCCGAATCGGCGTATCATCCTCACGACCGGCGCCGCGCAGGCCGCGCGGGCTGAGACAGTCAGACGTCTGGCGTCGAGTCTCGGAGCCGGCGTCGACGGGCCGACGGTCGCGTGCAATTTCGATCTGGCCGAGGTGCGGAGCCTCTTCGGCCGGGCGGCCCTGTTTGTCGGCGGCGACAGCGGCCCGGCGCACATCGCCGCGGCGACCACGATCCCGATGGTGGTCATCTACGGGCCGACCACCGCATCGGTCTGGGGCCCCTGGCGGGACCCGGAGCTGGTCACCGAGATTGTGGACGTGGGCCCGCTGCCCTGCCGCCCGTGCGACCAGCGCCGCTGCGAGCCGGGCGACTTCCGTTGCCTGCGCGGGATCAGCCCGGCGGCTGTGGTGGCAGCCGCCGAACGTGCGCTGGGGCGAGAGCGGACGCGGAGAGTGTCGAGTCTGATCCTATGAAGCGTGTGCGTCTTGAACAGGTGGCGGTCTGGTCGTTCTACGGGTTCGTGGGAGCGCTCCAGTGGTCGATTTTTGCGGCGGAGGTGCTGGCCGCGGCGATGGCGATCTGCTGGATCGCGATGCTCGTCAAGGGCCGCGCCCGCATCGATGCGCCGCGGTTCTTCTGGCCGTTGGTCGCCTACGCCGTACTGACGCTGGTGTCGGCGGTGTTTTCGGTCGATCCGGCTACCAGCATCGAGGACTGCAAGCAGTTGCTGTTGTTCGCGGTCGTCCCGGCCACGTATGAAATCGCCCGCGCCGGCCGCGCGCGCACGGCGATCACGATTGCCATCACGCTCGGGGCGGCCAGCGCCGCGTACGGCGTCATGCAGTTCGGCCTCCTCCATTTTGACAGCCTCGGCCAGCGCCCGCACGGAACGATGGGCCACTACATGCAGTATTCGGGGCTGCTGATGATGGTGACGACCGCGGCCGCCGCCCGTGTCCTGTTCGACACGCGCGACCGCACGTGGCCGGCGGTCGTGCTGCCGGCGTTGATGGTCGCGCTGGCGCTGACCTTTACGCGCAGCGCCTGGGTGGGCACCGGCGTGGCGCTGGCGCTGCTGTTCCTGATCAAGGACGTTCGCCTGGTCGGCGTGCTGCCCGTCCTGCTGATCGTCTTCTTCACGCTGGCGCCGCTCCAGGTGAAGGAACGCATGTACTCGATGTTCGACATGAAGGATCCGACCAACCGGGACCGCATTGCCATGCTGCGCGAGGGCGCCGGCATGGTGGCCGCCAACCCGCTGACCGGGATGGGCCCGAACATGGTGGAACGGGTGTACGTCCGCTTCAGGGATCCCGAGGCTGTCGAACGCATCAATCCGCACCTGCACAACGTGCCGATGCAGATCGCGGCCGAGCGCGGCCTGCTCGCACTCGGCGCCTGGCTCTGGTTCGTCGGCAGCGCCGCCGCCGGCCTCGTCGCGCTGATGCGCCGCAGCCGCTCCAAGGTCCTCCCCGCCACGGGGCTTGGCACCATCGCCGCAATGCTTGGCGCCGGCATGTTCGAACATAACTTCGGCGCGTCGATCTTCCTGATGTTCTTTCTCGTACTGTTGACCCTGCCGTTCGCCGCCGAGCGGCCGCGATCGTCGGCATCCGCCGATTCGCCGGAACACTAGCCGGAGTGTGCTCATCGTGATGACGTCTGTCTTGTCCGCCGCCCGTGCCCGCGAATTGGTGGCTCGCTTCGGTAACGGTTCGGTGCTGATTGTCGGCGACGTGATGCTCGATCACTTCGTGATCGGCCGCGTCAGCCGCATCTCGCCGGAAGCGCCGGTCCCGGTCGTCGAGCACGATCACGACGAGTACCGGATCGGGGGCGCCGGCAACGTCGCGAACAACGTCGGCGCCCTGGGTGGCGCAGTCGAACTGGTCGGCCTGATCGGTGAGGATCGGGACGCCGAAATCCTGTGCGGCGAGCTTCGGGCCTGTCAGATCGGATGCAGCGGGCTTGTCAGCGAACCTTCGCGACGCACCACGACCAAGCAGCGCATCGTCACGACGCGAAACCAGCACGTGGCGCGCGTCGATTACGAAAATGACGCCGATGCGGGGCCTGCGGCCGAACAGGCGCTGATGGCGCGCGTCGAGCGGCACATCGCCCGCGCCAGCGTCGTCGTCGTGTCCGACTACCTCAAAGGCGTCGTCACGCGCGGACTGACGTCACGAATTGTCGAATTGGCGCGTACGCGGCAGGTGCCCGTACTGATCGACCCCAAGATCCCGCACATCGACTACTACGCGGGCGCCATCATGGTCACGCCCAATCACCACGAGGCTGAGGTGGCGACGCACATGCGCATCAGGTCCGACGAGGACGCCACGCGCGCCGGACGCGTGTTCATGGAACGCGCGCGCTGCCTGAGTGTGCTCATTACCCGAGGCGAGCAGGGAATGTCGCTGGTCGATCCAATCGGCGACATGCACTTCCCCGCCGTGGCGCGCGAGGTCGCCGATGTCACCGGCGCTGGAGACACCGTGATCGCGGCGCTCGCGCTCAGCCTGGCCGCCGGGGCCACCCGCGGCGAGGCGGCCCAACTGGCCAACCATGCGGCCGCGATTGTCGTCGGCCACTTCGGCGCCGCCACCGTGACGCCGGCGGAGTTGCTCGGATCGTTCTCGGGCTAGTGGCGGAAGTGCCGCCTCCGGGTAAACACCATCGCGATGCCGTGTTCGTCGGCCGCCGCGATCACCTCGGCGTCTTTGACCGACCCGCCGGGTTGAACGATGGCCGTCGCCCCTGCCGACACGACCGCGTCGAGTCCGTCCCGGAACGGGAAGAACGCGTCTGACGCAGCCACTGATCCCTGAAGCGAGACGCCGGCGGTGGCGGCCTTCAGCGTCGCCACTCTTACGGCGTCGACGCGGCTCGTCTGGCCCGCACCGATAGCCAGGGTCCGATCCTCGCTGGTAAAGACGACGGTGTTCGACTTGACGTGGGCGCAGACGCGCCACGCAAAGCGCAGGGCGCGGTATTCGGCTTCGGTTGGCGAGCGCTTCGTGACCACCTCGGGGACGCCCGCCGCGGGCCAGGGATCGCGCGCTTCGACAACCCGGTCCTGTTCCTGGGCCAACAGGCCTCCCAGCGCTGTTCGCAAATCCAGGTGTCCAATCCCGCGGCCGCTTGAGGCCACCGCCCCGAAGGCGACCGGCGCGATGACCACGCGGAGGTTCTTCTTGGCGGCGAGCGCGGCGAGGGCGGCCTCGGAAATGGCGGGCGCAATCACCGCCTCGATGAACGTCGAGGCAATCGCGCGCGCCGTCGCTTCGTCGATCTCGCGATTGCAGCCCACGATGCCTCCGAACGCGGAGAGCGCGTCGGCATCCCTCGCCCGGATGTACGCCTCGGCGAGCGTCGCTCCGGTTGCCGCCCCGCACGGGTTCGTGTGCTTGATGACGACGGCGGCCGGTTCGGCGAACTCGGTGACAATGCGGCAGGCCGCATCCGTATCGAGCAGATTCGTGAACGAGAGTTCCTTGCCCTGCAGTACCGCAGGGAGATCAGCGTCAGTCAGATCGCCAGGCACGTACCACGCTCCGGGCTGATGCGGATTCTCTCCGTAACGCAGCGTGCGCAGTTTGCGCATCGCCACGAGCAGGCGGGGCCCCAGGGAGTCGCCCCTCGGCGTGCGCGTGCAGCTGCCGTCGGCGACCGCCACGGCCTCGAGCTCGTTGGCGATCGCGGTGTCGTAATCGGCCGTGTGGGCAAACGCCTTCTGCGCCAGTTCCAGACGAAGCGCGAGGCCGGGACCGTCCGGCGCGTCGAGCGCTTCCAGCACCCGACCGTAGTCGGCCGGCGACACCGCCACCAGCACGTCCCGGAAGTTCTTGGCCGCCCCGCGTATCATCGATGGCCCGCCGATGTCGATGTTCTCAATCACGTGATCAAAGGTCGCCGACCGGTCGGCCGCCGTCTCGCGAAACGGGTAGAGATTGACGACCACAAGATCGATGGGCTCGATGCCGAACTTCGCCAGGGCTTCCCGATCTCCCCAATGATCGCGTCGCGCCAGAATGCCGCCATGGATGACCGGATGCAGCGTCTTGACGCGGCCGTCCATCATCTCCGGCGCCCCGGTCACGTCCGACACCTGGAGCACCGGCACCCCTGCAGCGGCAAGCGCTTTGGCGGTGCCACCCGTCGACACGATGGAGAACTTCCTGGCCGCCAGACCACGAGCAAATTCGACGATGCCTGACTTGTTCGACACACTGATCAACGCTCGCATGCTAAGACCTCACAGGGGGGAGCGGATGAGTCCGAGTCCAATCTCGTCAAGCTTATCTCATGGCCGATGCCGGCCGACGGGGCCGGTCGCTGAGTAGCCGGGTGAGGGTGAGGAGCCCGTGGCGACAGTGTGTCTGGCCGAGAGATGGCCTTCTGTGCGCCATGCGGCCTATACTACCGCCCACGCTCTGATGACCAGGATCCAGCCCAGCCCAACGACCGAGCTTGAAACCGGAAGTCCTCCGCTCAGTCCCGGCACTGCGCCGCCTGTCGCTTTGACTCGGCTCGACGGTGCGCTCGCGGCGCTGGCGGCGGCGATGGCGTTCGGAGTGTATCTCGCGACGATGTTTCCCGGGTTGTCCAGCAGCGGGGATGCGGCGAAGTTTGCCTTCGTCGGCAAGGTGCTCGGCATACCACACGAGCCTGGCTACCCGCTGTACGTCCTGGTCTCGCACCTGTTTTCCTACTTGCCTCTCGGATCGCTCGCGTACCGAGCCAACCTGTTCTCGGCCGTGCTGGCGGCGCTCAGCGTGGCGATCGGGTACTTCCTCGTGCGCAGCCTGGGTGGGGGCCGTGTGGCCGCGTTTTCGGCAACGCTCGGAATGGGCTTCGGCCGGGCGTTCTGGGGAAAGGCCCTGTATGCGAAGGCGTACCCGCTGAACGCCGTGCTGGTTGCCGCGGGGATGTTGATGCTGCTGCGGTGGGGCGTACACCGGCGTCGGAAGGATCTGTACTGGGCGGCCGGTATCTTCGCGTTGAGCGCGGCCAATCACCTCATCGTCATCGCGCTGCTTCCCGCGCTCTTGCTGTACGCGCTGCTGACCAATGCTCGCGAACTGCTGCGGCCACGCACGCTCGTCGTCATCGCCGCGCTCGTCATGTTCGCGCTCACGCTCTATGGCGTGATTCCCCTGCGCACGTGGCAGCAGGCGCCGTACCTCGAGGCCAGGGCGACAAGTCTGAGCGAGCTGGTCGACGTCATGATGGCGCGCCGGTACTGGAACGAAATCGGAGCCTTCTCGGTTCGCGCCCTCCTGTCCGTACGAATGCCCACAGTGACGGGGCTCGTGGGGCGCGAGTTCACATGGATCGGACTCCCGCTGTTGGCGGCGGGATTCCTGGTGCTCGCGCGACGCAAGCCCCGGGAAGCGCTCCTGTGCGGCCTGGGCGCGCTGGGAGTCATGACCCTCACGGCCAACATGAGTTCCAACGAGGACGAGGGGTTCCTGCTGCCGGTCTTCATCCTCTGGTGGCCAGTGGTTGGCGTAGGCCTGCAAGGCGTGTTCAATGCCGTCCGGCGCGCGCCGCCGACGGTGGCCGGCGTCCTCGCGATCGGGCTGACGGCCGTGATCCCCGCGCGCCAGGTCACGGCCAACTACGAACCGAACGATCACCACCGCCGAACGTTCGAGATTCGTTACTTCGACGCGCTGTTTGCCAGGCTTCCAGACCGGAGCGCGTTCGTGGGCGACACGTACGGCGTGAACATGATGGTGTTCTATAAGTTGTACGGGGAACAGGCCGCTGGCACACGCGATGTGCGTTGGATCCCCTCCAAGCATGAACAGGTCGCGCAGGCGTGGCGGGACGGGTACGACGTGTTGGCGTTCGGCCAGGGGCGCAGAGACCTGGTTGACTACGGCTTTCAGTTCGAGCCCGTCGCCCTGCTCGGGGAACCGGTCAGTGAGTACTTACCCGTGGTCCGCGACAGATGGATTGTGGCAATTGCGGCCGCGCCTGGGGCCGTGCCCGGATTGAAACTGACGGACGGACGGCCATGGAACATCGTCGGCGCGACTCGCGGCGCGCTCGCCGGGCGGCCGAGGGCCCCGTACGGCCTGGTGGGCGCGATGGGCGCGCACGGTCCGGGGCTGGAGGCCACATGGGCTGACGGCTTCGATCTATTCGTTGAGGCCGGTCATCAGATTGGTCGGACCGGAGTCGTCGCGCCGGTGTCGATTCGGGTAGCCGCCGGCGCTGCCAGCGCGGTCGTGACGGTCGATGGCGTGGAGCGTGCCCGCACCGAGAGAGGCGCCGTCATAGCCATCATCAACCCGCTGGGCGAGGTCGAGGCGCACGCTCTGGATCCGCAGTGGGACTTGCGGGTGCCGTTCGACATGCGCCTGCTTCCTTTGTACCGGCTGACGCGTGCCGGAACCTGCGCGGATCTCGGCAGCGACAAGAACTGGCGGGACGTATCGGCCATGGTCGCGGACGGACGCGCGGCCGTGCGGATCGACAATTTCCGTTCGTTCGAAGGTCGGATGATCCTTTACCTGAGCGCAGACGGCGTACTGGCGCCGACCGTCACGCGAACCCGGGGCCGTGGACGGCCGTTGTTGACGTTCTCCACCTTCGCGACCGGCAACCCGTCCGAGCGGGACGCGTTGCAGCGGGCGTTGCAGGCGGACGGACTGCTCGAACTGGGGCCGTTGGCCGCGGCGGCATCCATCTCACGCCTCGAGGTGCGAGTGAACGACGAAGGGGATTTCGCGGCGCTGACGATTGACTTCGGCGGCCGGCCGGCACGCGCGACTATGCGCGCCGAGGTTGACCAGAACACGCCGGAACGCGCGACGATCTGCGGGATGTCCGCGAGATAGACCTGAGTACGATGGTGCGCGCCCGGCGCGGTGCCGCTCCATCTTGACACTCCTTGAAACCGGCCGGTATCATTCGCAAACGGCGTTGTCGGGCCGACGTCGCAAGCCGCAAGAGCGGTACTTGTTCTACTCCACGTCGCTGACGTTGGAGGCCGGTAAGACACGCGGCGCGTCCAGCGCCGCCAAGAGGCAAGGCAGGGCACGAATGCGCATCACAGGCAAGGTGAAGTGGTTCAACAACGCAAAGGGGTATGGGTTCATCGAACGTGAAGGCGGCAGCGACGTCTTCGTCCACTACTCCGCCATCCAGGGCAACGGGTTCCGTGCACTCGAAGAGGGCCAGGCCGTCGAGTTCGAGATCGTCGACGGGCCCAAGGGGCCTCAGGCTGGTAACGTCACGAAGATTTAGTGCCGCTTCCGAGTGTCAGCCCGGGTCTGGCGTCGACGCCGTCCCGGGCTCTTTTTTTGTCAATCCCGCTTCTTCGCGCCCTTCAACCCGCGTGCGGTAAACGAGAGCTTCCCGCCCCGCACGGCCAGGCGGAACGCCACCTCCGGTGCGCCGCGCTGCTGGATGGAACTGACCTGATCGCGAATCAAGCCGGCGAATTTGTGAAAAGGGATCTGCGCTTCCCCGAGCTCGCGCCGGACCTCGGTCAGCCGATTATAGAGTTCGTGCAGTCTGTCCGCTTCCACGATCGGCTCGGCAAACAGCGTCACGTGCACGATGCGATCGTCGGCTGGCTGAGACGTCTCGGCCTCCCGTCGGCGAGGCGCGACGAACGGCCCGGGGCGGCCTTCTTCCCGAGCTCTCAGGCCCCGGTCCCAGAGATCGGTGAACGTGGCATAGCGGGCCTGGATCGTCTGGAAGCGAAAGCGCTCCGCATACGCGCCTTGGATGTGGAGGGCCCGTTCGAGGCGCTTGAGCACCGTCTGGACGGTGGCACGCGTCTCCCATGGGGGGCGCGGAAGCCGCCCGGCGAAAAACATGTTGTACTCGGACTCGAGCTTGCGCAGTTCGGCCTCGAGCAGTCCGAAGTCGGCGTCGTGCAGTGATGCAAACACTTAGCGTCCCGGCATCGATCGTCACATCAACAGGAGTCGCGGCGGCGGCTCACTCAATCGCAGCCGTGATGGTATCCTGAGTGCGCGAGTGGGGGCAACGGGCCTTGTTGCCGCTTGATTCTTGTGTCCAGATTCTTGCTCCGTGCTTCTGCTCCGGTGGCGGTCCTTTAACGGTGCGCACACCATGCCCGACTATCGAACGATTCCCTCCGTCGAGCAACTCCGACAGCGGCCGGGCGTGCAGGTGCTCGTCCAGCAGTTCGGCCACGGTGCGGTGGTGGAGGCCCTCAGGGCGGAAACCGACGCGCTCAGGCAGCGGATGGGTGCCACCGCTGTCACTGGCCGCGGCGCCGCGCCGATGGGGCGCGAAGCGGCCGCCGAGCTGATCGAAGCGGGGCTCGCCGCGCGTCTGCGCGAGATGGTCCGGTCGTCGCTAGGTGCGGTGATCAATGCGACGGGCGTGATCGTGCACACGAACCTCGGCCGCGCGCCGCTGTCGCCGGCCGCGCTGGCTGCCGTGACCCGCGCCGGCCAGCGGTACATCACATTGGAGTACGACCTGGAGCGGGGCGCGCGCGGGCACCGCGACGAGCACGCCGAGCCGCTGCTCTGCCGATTGACCGGCGCCGAATCGGCTGTCGTGGTCAATAACTGCGCTGCAGCAACGATGCTGATGATGGCCGCCCTGGCGTCGGGCCGCGAGGTCATCGTATCGCGGGGCGAACTGGTCGAAATCGGTGGCGGCTTCCGCGTGCCAGAAGTGATGGCGCAGTCCGGCGCCATCCTGCGGGAGGTCGGCACGACCAACCGCACCCGGGCGTCGGACTACGCGGCGGCCATCTCCGACCGCACGGCGCTCATCCTGCGCGTGCATCGATCGAACTTCACGATCGAGGGCTTTACCGAGCAGCCGTCACTCGAGGAGTTGGTGGCGCTCGGCCGCGAGCACGGCGTCACGGTCGTCGAGGACCTGGGCAGCGGCAACATCCTGGGCGGGCTCGCAGAAGCGACAGCTCTGGGCGGCTTTCGGCTCGACGAGGTGCCAGGGCTCGAGACGCTTCTTCGAAGAGAGCCAACCGTGCAGGCCAGCGTTGCGGCCGGCATCGACGTGGTCTGCTTCAGCGGAGACAAGTTCCTTGGCGGCCCTCAGGCCGGGATCATCGTCGGCCGCAGGGACAGGGTGCAGTTGATTCGGAGGCATCCGCTGATGCGGGCCCTGCGCGTCGACAAACTGACGTACGCCGCGCTGGTTGGCACGTTGACCGAGTATGCCGTCGGCAGAGCACGAGAGAGCGTTCCTGTGGTGATGATGCTGATGAGGACACCTGCCGGGATCGAGGGCCGCGCCAGGCGACTGGCCGACGCCATCGGGGCGTCAGGCGATTACGATACCGAGATTATCGACGGGCGATCGACAGTCGGGGGTGGAACGTCGCCCGGGTTGACGCTCCCGACGCGGCTCCTTGCCCTGACGCACCGCTCGCTCTCGCCAGACTCGCTCGAATCTGCCCTGCGCCGGCTCGAACCGGCCGTCATCGGGCGCATCGACCGCGACCGAGTGGTGCTTGATCTTCGCACGGTGTTTGAAGATGAGGACGATGTGCTCGCGGCTGGGCTGTTGGGGCTTCCAGGGTAACTAAGGGGTCGGCGCTTCTGGTCTCAGAAGATCGTCGAGATGGACGAAGCGGCGAGATTCAACAGACGGGTCGGCAGCACGCCCAGATAGAAGAGTACGGCGACCGAGACGACGAGCGCCGCCAGCGCGGTCCGCGGCAGGGGCGGCCCCGCCTCGTCCTCAACCGGTCCAGACATGTACATCATCACGACCACGCGCAGGTAGAAGAAGACTGACACGACGCTCGTCAGCAGCCCCACGATGGCCAGGGTGTACTCGCCGGCACTGACTGCGGCCGTAAACACGTACCATTTGGCGACGAATCCGGCCGTCGGCGGGAATCCTCCAAGCGACAGCAGAAACACCGTCAGGATGAACGACGCGATCGGGCGCGAATACCAGAGCCCCTTGTAGTCGTCGAGCTGTTCGACCGGTTTGTCGCGCGTGCCGAGCAGCGCGATAACGGCGAATGCCCCGAGGTTGGTGACGGCGTACACGGCCAAATAGAACAGGATCGAGGCCTTGCCCGCGCTGTTTCCCGCCACCAGCGCCACCAGCAGGTAGCCGCCATGGGCGATGCTCGAATACGCGAGCATCCGCTTGACGTTGGTCTGGGCCACTCCGACCACCGTTCCCAGAATCATCGTACAGATGGCGAGCACCCAGACCACCGGCACCCATTCGGCGCGCAGCGGCTCGAGCGCGGACAGGAACACGCGCGCGAACGCGGCAAACGCCGCCGCCTTGACCGCGGTGGACATGAAGCCGGTCACGATCGTCGGCGCGCCTTCGTAGGCGTCAGGCGTCCACATGTGGAACGGGACGGCCGAGGCCTTGAAGCCGAAGCCGACCAGAAGGAGGCCCATCGCGACCAGCACCAGCGGACTGACGGCGCCGCCGGACTGCGCGGCCATCGCGGCACCGATCCGGTCCAGCCGCGTGCTGTGCACGACGCCGTAGGTGAATGCGATGCCATAGAGAAAGAACGCGCTCGAGAACCCGCCGAGCAGGAAGTACTTGAACGCGGCTTCGGTCGAAGCAAACGCCTCTCTCCGAAGGCCGGTCAGCACGTAGATCGACAGCGAGAACACTTCGAGCGCCAGGAAGATGATGACCAGGTCGGTGGCCACGGCCATCAGCATCATCCCGGAAATGGCGAACAGCAGGAGCGCGTAGTACTCGCCCTGCGGCAGTTTGTCGCGTTCGATGAGACTGGACGAGAACGCGACGGTCAGGATCCCGATCAGAATCAGCACGAGGCCGACGAACAGGCCGAAATCATCCGCCACCACCACGCCGAAACTCTCGGCCCGGCGGCCCCACAGCAGGACCGACGAGATGGCCGCGCCGACCAGGCCGATCATCGCCAGGCCGCCAATCGGCAGGCGCTCCCCTCGTTCTCGAAACGCCTCGGCCAGCATGCAGGTCAGGCCGGCCAAGGCCACACAGATAATGGGAATGACGGCGTTCAGAGCCGGACTCATCATGGACACGCTCTTCACCTGACCGCGTTCGGGGTCGGACCTGTTTTCGCGACCGAGATTGGGATCTGGCCCCATTTTTCATTCTTCGTAAAATGGGGTCTGACCCCATTTTCTGCAGCGCCGTTCGGGTCCACCTGGACAGCCGGAACCAGCCGCACCGTTCTGGCCGGCTGTGCTTCGGCCATGCGCGCCACCACGCGCTCGATGGCCGGACGCATCGGGTTCAGGAACATGGAGGGCACGACGCCCATCACAATCGTCATGGCGACGATGGGCCAGATCACCCACCGCTCGCGCACGCTCAGATCCTTGAGGCCCTCGTTCTTCGGGTTGGTCACCGTCCCGTAGTTCACACGCTGGAACATCCAGAGCATGTAGACGGCGGAGAGAATCACGCCCGTCGCGGCCACCGCCGCGAATCGAGGATCCCATCGGAACGCGCCGATCAGGATCAGGAACTCCCCCACAAACCCATTGAGGCCTGGCAGACCGATCGACGAGAGCGTGATGACGAAGAAGGCCGCCACGAGTCTTGGCGTCACGTGCTTGAGGCCGCCGAACTCCGAGATCAATCGCGTATGGCGGCGATCCGACAGCATGCCGACGATCAGGAAGAGCCCGCCGGTTGACACACCGTGGTTCAACATCTGGTAGACCGCGCCCTGGACGCCCTGCACGTTCATCGCGCACAGGCCGAGCACGACAAAGCCCAGGTGGCTGACGCTCGAGTACGCCACCAGTTTCTTCATGTCGGGCTGGACCATCGACACCAGCGCTCCATACACGATACCGATGACGGCCAGCGCCGCCAGATACGGCGCGAAGTACACCGCGGCGTACGGGAACAGCGGGAACGCAAACCGCAGCAACCCGTAGGTGCCCATCTTCAGCATCACGCCGGCCAGAATGACCGACCCGGCGGTGGGTGCTTCGACGTGCGCGTCCGGCAGCCACGTGTGGAACGGGAACAGCGGCACCTTGATCGCGAAGGCGAGCGCGAAGGCCAGGAAGAACCAGAACTGCAGATGCTGCGGCACCGCGATCTGCAGGAGTGCTTCGTAGCTGAAGCTGTACGTCCCGCCGGTGGCGACCGCGTGTGTGTACGCCAGCCCCAGGATGGCGACCAGCATCAGCACGCTCCCCGCCATCGTGTAGAGGATGAACTTGACGGCGGCGTAGACGCGACGGTCGTAGCCCCACACCCCGATCAGGAAGTACATCGGGATGAGCATGGCGTCCCAGAACACGTAGAACAGGAACATGTCGAGCGACAGGAAGACGCCGATCATCGCGCTCTCGAGCACGAGCATGAAGAAGCAGAACTCCTTCACCTTCCTGCGCACCGACTCCCACGAGCAGAGCAACGCCAGCGGCGTCAGAAACCCGGTCAGGACGACGAGAAACAGGCTGATGCCGTCGACGCCGACGGCGTACTGGATGCCGAACGACGGGATCCAGTCGACGCGCTCGACGAACTGAAAGTCCGCACGGCTCGGATCGAATCCTGCCCACAGCCACAGCGTCCCGAGAAACTCGACCAGCGACATCCCCAGGGCGGCCCAGTAGACGAGCCGGTCGCGCCCGCCGTCAGGATTGCGGATGAGCAGCAGGAGCACCGCGCCGACCAGCGGCAGCGCGATGAGCAATGAGAGCATGGGCACTACCGCCATACGTAGTATCCGAGAATCACAACCACGCCCACGACAATCGAGAGCGCATACGCTCGAATCGAACCCGTTTGCAGCCGCCGCAGCACTTCGCTCCATCCGCTCACCGATGCGCCGGCCGTATTGACCGCGCCATCGATCAGGCCGGCATCCACGATCTTCCACAGGCCGCGTTCCGACACGCGGAAGATCGGCTGCACGATGACCGCGTCGTACGCCTCATCGACGTAGTACTTGTTGAGCAGCAGGCGGTGAATGCCGGCGAAGTTCGCCGCGATGCGATCGGTCACGTCACGCCGGCGCAGGAAGAAGAACCCGGCGAGACCGATTCCTGCAATCGCGATCCCGCTCGAAAACGCCATCAGGGAGAGTTCGGCGCGATGCTCCTCCGCTGTGGCGCCTGGACCATCCGCCTTTCCGCCTTCGCCCTGAGCTTGTCGCCCCTCGACGTTGCTCGGGACGACCCTGAGCCCGTCGAAGGGTCGAAGGGCTTCGGCGTGACCAGCGCCTCCCGCTGTCGGGGGGGCTTCGGCGTGGCCTTCGGCCGGTGGGATTGCGCTCGCTGTGCCCGTCGCTTCGGCGAGGCCGCCGCCGGCTTCGATGCCCGGCACGGCAAAGCTCGGCTCGAGGAATTGCTCGATGCGATTGCTGCCGCCGAGGACCTTGGGGAATCCGATGTAGCCGGCCACGACCGAGCCGACCGCGAGCAGGATGAGCGCAATGGCCATCGCCGGCGGGGCGTCGTGGAGATGCCGGCCGCCACCTTGGTTGTGGGAGTGGTTACCGGCGTCATGTGGTCCGCCTCCGCTGGCTCCATGACCGTGAGCGCCAGCTACGGCGGGATCATGGTTCGCCGAGCCGTGTCCGGAATCGGTCACGGCACGCGAACCATGAAATGTGAGGAACACCAGGCGGAACATGTACGTGGCCGTCAGCAGCGACGTCAAGACGGCCACGGTCCACACGGCGTAGTGGCCCCCCGAGAACGCCTTCCACAGAATCTCGTCCTTGCTGAAGAACCCGGAGAAAAACGGCACGCCGGCAATCGCCACGGATCCGATCAGGAACGTCCAGTACGTCACTGGCAGTTCCCGGCGCAGGCCGCCCATCTTCCGGATGTCCTGCTCGCCGGCAAGCGCATGAATCACGGCGCCAGATCCCAGAAACAACAGCGCCTTGAAGAACGCGTGCGTAAAGAGATGGAAGATACCGGCCGCAAACGCCCCGACGCCCATGGCAACGAACATGAACCCCAGTTGAGATACGGTCGAGTAGGCCAGCACCCGCTTGATGTCGTTCTGCACCAGCCCGATCGTGCCCGCCATCAGCGCCGTCGCGACGCCGATACCGGCGACCACCGCCATCGTGTCCGGCGCATGACTGAAGAGCACCGCATTGCGCCCGATCATGTACACGCCCGCGGTCACCATCGTCGCGGCGTGGATGAGCGCGGAGACCGGCGTTGGGCCTTCCATCGCGTCGGGCAGCCAGACGTAGAGGGGAATCTGGGCAGACTTGCCTGCGGCGCCGACAAACAGCAGCAACGTGGCGATCGACAGGGTGCCGAAGACCGTCTCGGGCGGCAGTTGTCCCGCCTGGTGGGCCACGGCCTGAAAGTCGAGCGTGCCGAACTGGACCCAGATCATGAACATGCCGAGCAGGAATCCGAAGTCACCGACGCGATTGACGATGAACGCCTTCTTGCCTGCGTCCGACGCGGATTTCTTCGAAAACCAGAAACCAATCAGCAGGTACGAACAGAGGCCCACGCCCTCCCAGCCCACGAACATCACCGGGAAGCTGGCGCCGAGCACGAGCACCAGCATGAATGCCGCGAACAGATTGAGGTACGAGAAGTAGCGCGCGTACTCGCTGGCGCGCTCCTCGTGCATGTAGGCGGTCGAATAGAGGTGAATCAGAAAACCGATGCCGGTCACGACCAGCACCATGACGGCGCCGAGCGGATCCAGGCGCAGCGTAAACGGAATCGACAGAGCTCCGGATTCGATCCACGGCGCCACGCGATCGACGATGCCACGCGAATCGGGGGCCATCTGAACGAGGGTCCAGACCGACCATGCCGATGCGAGGAACGCGCCGAACATCGCGAGGCACGCGACAGCGCCCGAGAGCCTCTTCGAGAGGCGGCGGCCCAGCGAGAGGTTGATCAGGAACCCGACAAACGGCAGCAGCGGAATCAGGCGCAGCACGAATCCCCTCACCACTTCAAGCTGGTGAACATGTCCGGATTGAGCGTCTCGCGATGCCGGAAGAGCGCAATGACCAGCGCGAGCCCGACAGCGGCCTCGGCGGCCGCGACGGTCACGACGAAGAACATGATGACCTGGCCGTCGGCCGATCCGATGGTGCGGCCAAACGCGATGAAGGCCAGATTGACGGCGTTCAGCATCACCTCGATCGACAGCAGCATCGTGATCACGTTTCGGCGCAGGAAGACGCCCACCGTGCCGGTGGCGAACAGGATGGCCGACAGGATCAGGTAGTGTTCGAGTGACACCATCGCCCTACAACTCCCGCTTGGCCAGCACCACGGCCCCTAGCATGGCCACGATGATCAGGATTGACGTCACTTCGAAGGCGAACCCGTAATCGGTGAACAGCAACTGCCCGAGCCCGCGAACCGATCCGATTGCCGCCGCGTCCGGCGCCGCGCCCCCGGTCAGCAGGTCATCCTGCGCCCCGCTCGTGCGCGCCAGGGCCCACACCAGTTCGGCCGCGAGCACCACCGCCAGCGCCGCGCCGAAGTAGAGCGGCTTCTTCATCTCAGGCGCGCCAATCGCCACCTGCTCGTCCTCTTTGTGCGCGTTGAGCAGCATCACCACGAAGAGGAACAGCACCATGATGGCGCCCGCGTAGATGATGATCTGGATCACCGCGGCAAACGGCGAGTCGAGCGTGATGTAGAGCGCGGCCAGGGCCCCGAACGACACGATCAGCAGCAGCACGCTGTGCATCGGGTTGCGCCCCAGCACCACGAGCAGCGACGCGGCCACCGCCACGCCAGCCAGCAGATAGAAGAGCAGCAGTTCAGTTCCCAAAGTAGATGACCCCCGCCGCCGTCACGATCAGGTTCAGGGCGGCCAATGGCAGCATCACCTTCCACCCGAAAATCATCAACTGGTCGTAGCGCAGGCGCGGCAGCGTCCAGCGCATCCAGATGTAGAAGAACAGAATCGCGCCCATCTTGACGACGAACCAGATCCAGCCGAGATATTCCGGCAGCCAGGGTCCGTGCCAGCCGCCCAGGAACAGGTCGGTCGCCACCGCGGCCGTCGTCACCATGTTGATGTACTCGGCGAGGAAGAACATCATGAACGGGGTGCTGCTGTATTCGGTGTGATATCCGGCGACCAGTTCCTGCTCGGCCTCCGGAAAGTCGAACGGCGCCCGGTTGGTCTCCGCGACGCCCGCGATCATGAAGATCACGAAGCCGACCGGCTGCAGGAAGACGAACCACCGCGGGATGAACCCGAGCCAGGCGCCGCTCTGTGCGTTGACCACTTCGGTGAGCGACAGCGAGTTGGCGACGACGAGCACTGAGGCCAGAGACAATCCGTACGACAGTTCGTAGCTGATCATCTGCGAGGCCGAACGCAGCGCGCCAAACAGCGAGTACTTGCTGTTGGAGCTCCAGCCGGCCAGCACGATGCCGTAGATGCTGACCGAGGTCACCGCGAACAGGACGAGCACGGCCACGTTGACGTCAGCCACCTGCAGGCTGATCTTGTGATCGATCAGGCCGAACAGATCCGTCTCGGCCCCGAACGGCACGACGGCGAACGCGGTGAATGCGGCCGTCGCCGAGATCAGGGGGGCGAGCATGAACAGGGCGCGATCGGCCCCTTTCGGGCGCAGCGTCTCCTTGAAGATCAGCTTGATGACATCGGCAATCGGCTGGAGCACGCCCTTGGGCCCGACCAGGTACGGGCCATACCGCTGCTGGATCAAGGCCGCTACCTTGCGCTCCGAGTACACCATGATGGCCGCCGCGACCAGCAGCAGGCCGAAGACGACGACGATGATGCCGAACTGGGCGATATACAGCGGGATCATCGCGCGTGTCCCCCTCCGCACCGCCACTCCGCCGGCAGCGGACACCGTCCCTCGCGGATGTGCGCCTCGTACTCGTGCCGGAAATGCCGAAGCGTGCTCAGCACCGGCGCCACTTCCGCATCGCCGAACGGGCACAAGGTCTTGCCGGCGATGTTGCCGGCCACGCTCTGAAGCAACTCGAGGTCGCGCATTTCGCCTTCACCCCGCTCGATCTTGAGCAGGATCTTCAGCATCCAGTCGGCGCCTTCACGGCACGGCGTGCACTTGCCGCACGACTCGTGGCGGTAGAAATGAATCAGATTGGCCGCCGCCCACACCATGCACGTGGTGTCGTCCATCACGATCATCGCGGCCGATCCGAGCATCGAGCCGGCTTTCGCGATGCCGTCGTAGCTGGCCTCGCAGTCAATCGCGTCGGGCAGCATCACCGGCGTGGACGACCCGCCCGGAATCACCGCCTTGAGCGTTCGGCCCTGCCGGACGCCCCCGGCGTAGTCGTTGATCAGCTGCCGGACCGTCGTTCTCATCGGTGCTTCGTACACGCCGGGACGAACCACGTGCCCGCTGATGCAGTACAGTTTCGGCCCGCCGTTCTTGTCGGGACCAAGCGCGGCGAACCACTCGGGCCCCTTCGTGATGATCGCCGGCACGTTGGCCAGCGTCTCGACGTTGTTGATGACGGTCGGACAGCCGTAGAGACCCACCACCGCGGGGAACGGCGGCCGCAGGCGCGGCTGAGCGCGCTTGCCCTCGAGCGACTCGAGCAGCGCCGACTCCTCGCCCGCCTCGTACGCACCGGCGCCACGGTGCACGAAGATGTCGCAGTCGAATCCGCTGCCGAAAATGTTCTGCCCGAGGTAGCCCCGGGCTCTGGCCTCGGCAATCGCCGACTCGAGCACGTCTGCCACGTGGTGGAACTCGCCGCGGATGTAGATGTAGGAGACCTTCGCGCCGATGGCGAAGCAACTGATGGCGCAGCCCTCGAGGACCAGATGCGGGTTGCGCTCCATCAGCACGTGGTCTTTGAACGTGCCGGGCTCACTCTCGTCCGCGTTGCAGCACACGTACTTGGGCTTCGGGGAATCCTTCGGCACGAAGCCCCACTTCATGCCGGCCGGAAAACCCGCTCCGCCGCGGCCGCGCAGCCCCGAGGCCTTCACGATCTCGATAACCTGGGCGGGCGCCATGGCGAGCGCCTCGCGCAGCCCCTCGTAGGCCCCGTGCCGGAGCGCCACGTCGAGCGTGAAGCTGTTCGGCTCGCGGACGAAACTGGTGAGGACTGGTTCAAACATACGCACGATGAACTGACGCTTTCGGACACGACATGTCGTGCCCCTACGCCTAATTTCCTGCTTCTTGCTTCTACGGTCTACTGACTACCGACTACTTCTTCTCCATACACAAATGGCATCCCGTCACCGCGTCCGGCCCTTTCGCGCGCAGATCGTCGACCAGTTTCGCGGCATCTCCGGGCTGGAGACACTCGTGCCAGTGGTCGTTCACCATGACGACCGGCGCCCGATCGCAGGCGCCCAGACACTCCACTTCCATCAGCGTGAATAGGCCCGTCGCATCGGTCTCGCCGGGTTTGATGCCAAGCTTGGCCGAGAGCGCCTCGGTCACCCGCTCCGCGCCATTGAGCGCGCACGAGAGCGTCCGGCATACCTGGAGTACGTACTTGCCGACCGGCTGCGAATAGAACATCGCGTAATACGACACGACGTCCTCGACCTCGGCCGGCGTGACGCCGATCGCCTCTGCCACGTGCGCCATCGCGTGCCCGGAAATGTACCCCTGCTGGCGCTGCACCAGGTACAGCGCCGGCAGCAAGGCCGATCGGCGTCGCTCGGGCGGATAGCGCCCGGCGATCTCCTCGAGGCGCGCCCGGTTCTCGGCCGTGAAGGCGAATGGCTCACCCTGTTCGGGCAGCCGGCGCTCCGACTTGTGAAGCCCGGTGTCGTACGGCATGCTCGGGTGAAAGGTCACCGGTCCACGTCTCCCATGATGACGTCGCTCGATCCAATCACGGCGACGAGATCCGAAATCAGGCCGCCTTTGGCCATCGCCTCGATGGCCTGACAGGCCATCAGCGACGGCGACCGCATCTTGACGCGCCACGGCCGGTTGCCGCCATCCGACACGACGTGGCAGCCGTGCTCGCCGCGCGGTCCCTCCACCGGCACGTACGCCTCGCCGGCCGGCACCGTGAATCCCTGCGAGTAGATCAGAAAGTGCTGGATGAGCGCTTCCATCTCGGCGTAGACCTTGTCCTTGGGCGGCGGCGTCACCCGCGGATCGCCGGCCGCGAAGATGCCGCGCGGGCTGATGCGGTCGATCGCTTGCCGGCAGATCCGCACACTCTGCCGCATCTCGTCGACGCGAATCAGGAAGCGGTCGAACACGTCGCCGCTGGCGCCAATCGGCACGTCGAACTCAAATGTGTCGTATCCGGAATACGGGAAGGCCTTCCGCACGTCGTAGGTGTCGCCGGATCCGCGGGCCATCGGCCCGACCAGCCCCCACGCCAGCGCGTCGGCCTTCGACAGCGTGCCGACGCCGCGCGTGCGATTGATGAAGATCTGGTTTTTGGTGAGCAGGTCCTCGTACTCGTCAATCTTGCCTGGCATCAGATCGAGGATGCTTCGTACCGCGGCGTGGAACCCGTCCGGCAGATCCTCCCGCAATCCGCCCACGCGGATGTAGCTCGGGAACATCCGGAATCCGGCAATCAATTCGTTGACGTTGAGGATCAGTTCGCGCTCGCGGAACGTGTAGAGCATCACGGTGATGGCGCCCAGGTCCATCACGTGCGTGCCAAGCCAGACCAGATGGCTGTTGATGCGCTGCAGTTCGACCAGCAGGACGCGAATCCACTGCACGCGCTCCGGCATCTCGAGGCCCAGCAGCTTCTCGACCGCCAGCACGTAGCTCAACGTATTCGAGTGGGAGCTGAGGTAGTCCATCCGCTCGACCAGCGGCACGACCTGCTGCCACTTCTTCTGCTCCATCGTCTTCTCGATGCCGGTGTGCAGGTAGCCGATTGTCGGCAGCACCGACAGCACCGTCTCGCCGTCGAGCTCCAGCACCAGCCGCAGCACGCCGTGCGTGCTGGGGTGCTGCGGCCCCATGTTGACGGTCAGGATCTCGGTGCGAAGATCAGGCATACAGCTCCCGTTCGACCAGTTCGCACATCGCGTGCAGCAGCGTCCGGTGCACTTCCTGCACGCGCGCGGTCGACGGCGACGGCACGTTGATGTGGATATCAGCCGCCGCGCCCACGACTCCGCCGTCGCGGCCGGTGAGGGCGACTGTGGTGAGGCCTCGCGATTTCGCCGCGCCGATTGCCTCGAGCACGTTCGGCGACCCGCCGCTGGTCGAGATACCGAGCAGGACGTCTCCAGCGCGGCCCACCGCCTCGACCTGTCTCGCAAACACCCGATCGAAACCGTAGTCGTTGCCGATCGCCGTCAGGATGCTCGTGTCCGTGGTCAGCGCGATCGCCGGCAGCGCGGGCCGCTCCCGCTCGAAGCGCCCCACCAGTTCGGCCGCGACATGCTGGGCGTCCGAGGCGCTGCCTCCGTTGCCGCACACGAGGATCTTCCCGCCGCTGCGAAGCGACGCCACGATCGCCACAGTGGCCGCCACGGTCGCGTCGACAGACGAGGTCCGGGCCTGCTCATGCAGCCGGACGGCCGCAGTGAGCGTCCGCGAGACGACCTCGGCGAACTCGCTGGCCGTCATGCCCCGCCCTTTCGAGTCTGCCGGTCGTTCCGGATGTTGGCGCGGAACTGCTCCTCGGTCATCTGCAGCGGCTCGTGCACCTTGACGGGAGCGTCGATCTGCACCGGATAGTCCTTGCGGAGCGGATGCCCTGTCCAGTCGTCCGGCGTCAGCAACCGCCGCAGGTCAGGGTGTCCGTCAAACGTCACGCCCAGCAGGTCCCAGACCTCGCGCTCCAGGAATCCAGCGGCTGGCCAGACGCCCACCACCGTTGGGAGCCTGGGGGTCTCGCCGTCCACTTGCACTTTGACGCGCAGTCTCGCGACCACGGTGGTGGCCACGAGGCTGTAGTTGACGTCGAATCTCGGCACTCTCGGCATCATGTCGACGCCGACGATGTCGACCAGGGCGGCGAAGCGGAATTCCGGCGCGTCGCGCAACGCTGTGCACACGGCGACCAGCGATTCGGCGCCCACCAGCACGGTCGGCTGATCGATGGCGGCGACGGCCTCGACGCGGGCGCCGGGCACAAGAGTCTCCAGGGCAGCGACAATGGCGCGTGAATCCATGGACCTGACGACTATCCGCGGGGGTACTCGAACGCCCGCTGTTGGTCAATCTTCCGTTGCAGCGAGATGATCCCGTACAGCAACGCTTCCGGCCGTGGGGGACAGCCGGGCACGAACACGTCGACCGGCACCACCTTGTCGACGCCCTGGACAATGGCGTAGTTGTCGAATACGCCACCGCAGGACGCGCAGGAGCCCATCGAAATTACCCATTTCGGCTCGGGCATCTGGTCGTAGATGCGCCGCAACGCCGGCGCCATCTTCCGCGACAGCCGGCCAGCCACAATCATCAGATCCGCCTGGCGCGGCGAAGCCCGGAACACTTCGGCCCCAAATCTGGCGATGTCGTACCGAGACGCGCTCATCGACATCATCTCGATCGCGCAGCACGCCAGGCCAAATGTCACCGGCCACACCGACGATCGGCGCGCCCACTGCGCCATCTTCTCGACGGTTGTCGTCAGAACCGGAATCTCGATCATCGGTGCCATCGGGGTCTCATCTCAGGGCCTGTCCCACTTCAGCGCGCCCTTTTTCCACACATAGGTGTAGCCGGCCACGAGAATCGCGAAAAACACCAGCACCTGGACAAACCCGGCCCATCGCAAATCGCGCAGCGCCATCGCCCAGGGATACAGGAACGCCACCTCGATGTCGAACAGCAGGAAGATCATCGCCACGAGGTAGAACTTCACCGAGTGGCGTTCCCGCGCGTCGCCAACCGGCGGCATCCCGCACTCGTACGGCGCCTCCTTCTCGGCGGTCGGATGGCGCGGCCCGAACAGCCTCGCCATGATGATCGACCCCAGGGCGAACGCCACGCCCAGGAGAGCCAGAAGGACAATCGACAGCCAGCCCTGCATAAGTCGCATTCATGCTAGCGGACGAAGGACCCTGGCGGCAATAGGTTTGGCATCTTGGGCGTCGAGGCGCCCGATCGGCAAGGCGCGAGGAGAGGGAGAAAGGGTCCTGAGGGAGCGTGGGCAAGATAAACTCGTGCTACGGTGATAGGGCCTATGCGCGTTGCGTGGTTCAGTCCTCTGCCGCCGGATCGGTCGGGAATTGCCGCCTACTGCGCGGAGCTTCTCCCGCAACTGGCATCCCGTCACCAGATCGAGGCGTTTGTCGACGACGGGGACCGCCGACGCGGCGCGGCGGGAACCGACCCCGTCGCGGGCGTACTGGTCCGCGGCGCCCACGACTTCCCCTGGCGCCACGCCACGGAGCCGTTTGCGGCGTGCGTCTACCAGTTGGGAAACGAGCGTTGCCACGACTACATCTGGCCGTACATGGTGCGATACCCAGGGCTGGCCGTGATCCATGACGGGCAGTTGCATCAGGCACGGGCCGGGAACCTCATTGACAGGGGTCGCCTCGACCAGTACCGCGCGGAGTTCTCGTACTGTCATCCGCAAGCCCCCCGCGCGCTGCACGAAGTGGTGATCTGCGGAATGGGAGAGGCGATCGGCTCGATGTACTACGATCATCCCATGGTCAGAATTCCGATCGAGGCGGCCCGCGTCGCGGCAGTCCACAATCAACTGCTGGCCGAAGAACTGTCAGAGAAGCATGCGGGGGCGACGATCGTCCCGATTCGGCAGGGCGTCCGGGATCTGACGGTGGGAGAGGCCGGCCGAATCGACGGCCTGCGGGCGACGCTGGGTATTCCGGAGCAGGCCGTGGTGTTTGTCGCATTCGGACGCGCAACGCCCGAGAAACGGCTTCCGGCGATCGTCAAGGCGCTCGGCCAGGTCGTCGCGTCGGGATGTGCTCAGGATCCCTGGCTCCTGTGCGTCGGCGCGACGGCCGACTACTACGATGTCCTCCGCGATGCGGCGGTGAACGGAGTGGCCGACCGCGTCGTTGTCACTGGCTACGTGCCGAACAGCGAGTTGGGACGGTATCTGGCGCTGGCTGACGCATGTCTATGCCTCCGCTGGCCGACGGGCCGGGAGACATCCGCGGCGTGGCTTCGCTGTCTGGCGGCGGGCAAGCCCACCGTGATCAGCGGCCTGGCGCATCTGACAGACGTGCCCGCCATCGACCCGCAGTCGATGGACACGCTGGCCGTGGGTGACCGGCCGCTCAAGGATCGCGAACCGATTGCGTTCGTCGTCGAGTTGACCGACGAAGTGCCCATGCTGAGGCTTGCGATCCGTCGGCTGGCCGAAAGCCGTCAGCTTCGCGAAAAACTCGGCAGCGCGGCGAGGCGGTACTGGAGCCGGCACCACACGATCGAGATCATGGCGCAGGACTATGAGGCGTTGCTCGAACGCACACGCCGATCCGAGCAGAATCCACACCCGCCGTGGCCGGGGGATCTGGTCGCCGATGGCACCGAGCAGGCCCGGGCAATTGCCAGCCACATCGGAGTCGCGCTGGACTGGTTGTAGAGAGGAGTGGATTGTGTCTGAGGAACAGCAACACCCGGACGAAGCCAGCCGACTGACCGCCGCCCGCGAGCAGGCTGACCGCGGGTATCGGGAGGCCCTTGCGGCCGTCGACCACGCGGTCCCGAAGCTCTTTCCGATTCCGTCAGCGCCGCTTCCCGAGGTCGATCAGCAATCGCCGGCGACGATCCTGCGCCTCCCGATCATCGGCTGGAGGATGCTCAGCAGGCTAGCCGCCAGGGTCCGGGGGCGTGTGCAGAGGGAGATCGGGCAGGTCACCTGGTCCTTCGCCGCAAAGAGTGAGGAGATGCATGCCCTCGCCCGGTTTCACTTCCACGTCATCCAGTACCTGCAGCAGGTGTATCCGCTCATCGAGACGAGGTACCGGCACCAGATGATGATTGACTCGGGGTTGGCCGCGTCGGTCGATGAGGTCAATGCCGTGTACGCGCTCCGCTGGGAAGCCACGCAGACAAGGGAGCGCCGGATGGTCGCGGCGCTCGACGAGATTCGCACCAGCATCGCCGTCGTCCAGCAGACCGGCGCGACGCTCAAGCGGGAACTCGAACGGCTGTTGCCGCTCGGGCAGGCGGCGGCGAACCCGGCGACTGGCACGCTCGGCTCTGGAGAGCGGATCGATCTGCCAACATCGGCCGCCCGCCCCGCGGCAAGTCCGGATGCGCTCAACGCGTACAAGTACGTCGGTTTCGAACAGAAGTTCAGGGGATCGGAAGACGACATCGCGGAGCGGCTCGCCGGGTACCTGCCGCTGTTCGAGGGCGCCTCAGACGTCCTGGATCTGGGCTGCGGCCGGGGAGAATTCCTGGCGACTCTTGGGGACCACGGAATCAGCGGACGGGGTATTGACCTCAATCACGAGATGGTCGAGTTGTGCCGCAGCCGGGGCCTCACCGTGGAGGAGGGCGACGCGCTGGCGTATCTCGAGGGCCTGCCCGACGGCTCACTTGGAGGACTGTTCGCCGCGCAGGTGGTCGAACACTTTCAACCTGGCTACCTGATGCGGCTGCTGGACGTGGCCTTCCACGCGCTGAGACCCGGATCCAGGCTCGTCCTCGAGACGATCAATCCCGCGTGCTGGTCGGCGTTCTTCGACAGCTATATCCGCGACGTGACACACGCCTGGCCACTCCACCCGGACACCCTCAGCTTCCTGGTCACCGCCGCGGGATTCCAGCGGACCGAGGTCAGGTACATGGCGCCGTATTCTCCGGATCACAAGCTCCAGCGTGTGTCGGCCCGCTCTGACGCCGCCATCACACCCGCCGTCATGTCGATGATTGAGACGTTCAACGCCAACGTTGATCGCCTGAACAGCCAGTTGTTCAGCAACCGCGACTACGCCGTGATCGCAGAACGGCTGTAGCTTTCTTCTCTATAGCCGGTGGATGTGCGCGCCGGGGTACTTCCGCAGGGCATTGCGGGTGTCCAGGATGAGCGACGCCTTGCCGACTAACGCGCCGTAGTCGAAGGCGTCGTGGTCGGTCGTCACGACGACACAATCAGGCGACGCCGCCAACGCCTCGGCCTCCGGAACCGCGCAGAGTTCGCCGTGGCCGTCGAGACGGAAACGTGCGACGTGCGGATCGCTGTACGTGACGGTCGCCCCGCGCCGCAGCAGGTGCTCGATCACGTCGAGCGCCGGCGATTCGCGCATGTCGCCGACGTTCTTCTTGTACGCCACCCCGTACAGGTGGATACTGGATCCGTTCACGGCCTTTCGGACAGTGTTGAGCGCGTCCGCCACCCGTGAGACGACCCACTCGGGCATCGACGAGTTGACCTGCCCGGCCAGCTCGATGAATCGCGCCTCGAAACCGCTCTGTTTGGCCTTCCACGACAAGTAGAACGGGTCGATCGGGATGCAATGCCCGCCCAGTCCCGGCCCTGGATAGAACGCCATGAAGCCGAACGGCTTGGTCTTGGCGGCGTCAATCACTTCCCAGACGTCGATCCCCATCCGGTGGCACATCAGCGCCAGTTCGTTCACCATTCCGATGTTGACCGAGCGGAACGTGTTCTCCAGCAACTTCGCCATCTCGGCCACGACGGTTGAACTGACCGCCACGGTTCGTGTGACCACCTGTCCGTACAGGGCGCACGCCAGATCGGTGCTCGTCTTGTCGATACCGCCAACGACTTTCGGAATATCCTTCGTGAGGTACACCGGGTTGGCCGGGTCCACGCGCTCGGGCGAAAACACCAGGTGGAAGTCGACGCCGGCACGAAGCCCGGTCTCCTCGAGCATGGGCTTGACCAGTTCGTCGGTCGTGCCGGGGTACGTGGTCGATTCAAGACAGATCAACTGTCCCTTGCGGAGGTGTTTTCTCACCGCCTCAACGGCATGGACGATATACGACATGTCGGGGTCTTTGGTCTTGCGGAGCGGCGTCGGCACGGCGATATCGATGGCGTCCATCTCCCCCAGCGCCGACATGTCGGTGGTCGCCTTGAATCGTCCGTTGAGGACGATCTTGGCCAGCTCGGCGGTCGGCACGTCCGGGATGTAGCTTCGGCCCGCGTTCAGTTCGCTGACCTTCCGTTCGTCGACGTCGAAACCCGTCACGGGAAAGCCGGCCTTGGCCAGTTCCGTCGCCAGCGGCAAGCCGACGTACCCAAGGCCGATGATGCCGACCTTGCACGTCTTGTTCTGGATGCGTTCAGACAGACTCATGGACATCCTCTCGCAGTATCTTGAGCATCTCTTGCAGGTTTCATCCTACCGAATTCAACACAACTGGATTCCGGCGCACGCCGGAATGACGGACTGGAAACACAGTATCCGCCATCAACGTCACGAGCCGGTCGCGGGCTTCCAGTTCGCCAGACGCTTCAGGTCCGCGTCCACCATCATGCCGATTAGGTCGTGGAAATCGACAGTTGGCTCCCACCCGAGCATCTTGCGGGCCTTGTCGGAGCTCCCGATCAGATGATCAACCTCCGCCGGTCGAAGCAGGTTCGGGTCGACTTCGACGTGCTTCTTCCACTCGAGCCCCGCATGCCCGAACGCCACCTGCACCAGGTCCTTGACCGAATGGCTGACACCAGTCGCCACGACGTAGTCGTCTGGAGTCGGCTGCTGCAGCATCAGCCACATGGCGCGGACGTAGTCGCCGGCGAATCCCCAGTCGCGGTGGGCTTCCAGATTACCGAGGCACAGCTTGTCGGCGAGTCCGAGCTTGATCCGCGCCACGCCGTCGGTCACCTTCCGCGACACGAACTCGAGCCCCCGGCGGGGCGACTCGTGGTTGAACAGGATCCCGGAGCACGCAAACAGGCCGTAGCTCTCGCGGTAGTTCACGGTGATGTAGTGTCCGAACACTTTCGACACGCCGTACGGGCTGCGCGGGTAGAACGGGGTCATCTCGGTCTGCGGCACCTCGCGGACTTTGCCGAACATCTCGCTCGACGACGCCTGGTACAGTTTGATCTTCGAGTTGACCATGCGGATGGCCTCGAGCACGCGCGTCACGCCCTGGGCATTGAATTCGCCGGTCAGGAATGGCTGGTCCCACGACGCGGGCACAAACGACATCGCCGCCAGGTTGTAGAACTCGTCGGGCTGCACGTCCTCAATCGCCCGTACCAGCGACAGCTGATCCAGCAGATCGGCAGGCCGCAGCTTGACGCGATCGAGCAGGTGCTCGATCCGGCCGAAGTTCTGGTAACTCAGCCTGCGGATGATGCCGGTGACCTCGTACCCTTGCTCGAGCAGCAGTTCAGCCAGGTACGAGCCGTCCTGCCCCGTGATGCCGGTGATGATTGCCCGCTTCGCCATTCTCGTCCCCCCGCCGCAGCTGCGGCACCTGATTTTATGGGCATCGCACCACGCGACGCAAGGAACTGTAAGATCAGTTCCATGGAATCGATCGACGTCGTCGTCGTTGGCGGAGGGGTCAGCGGCCTGGCCTCCGCCGCCGCGCTGGCGCGCGCGGGGCTGGGCGTATGTGTGCTCGAGCGGCATCCCAGGTGCGGCATGGACGCCAGCACGCACAACAGCGGAGTGATCCACGCCGGCATCTACCATCCCGCCGACTCGCTGAAAGCGAAGCTGTGTGTCGAGGGTGCGCGGCTGCTCTACGCCTTTTGTGCTGAGCATCGCGTGCCGCACGAACGGTGCGGCAAGCTGATCGTCGCGCTGGACGACGCGGAAGCGGAGGCGCTGCCGGCGCTCAAGCAGCGGGGCGACGCCAATCTGGTCGAGGGCCTCAGGCTGGTCGGCCAGGATTTCATCCGTCGCGTCGAACCGCATGCCGCCGGCGTGGCCGCGCTCTACTCGCCGACGACGGGGATTGTCGAGCCGGAGGTGCTTATTCAGGCGCTCGTCCGCGTCTGCGAGGGCCGCGGTGTCGTGCTGCTGCCCGGGACGCGGTCGGTTGGCGCCGATCCCGCACACGACGCCATCATCGTCCACACCGAGCGCGAGCAGATCCGGGCGCGCGTCGTCGTCAACGCCGCCGGGCTGTATGCCGATGACACGTCCATCCAGTTCGGCGGCGAGGCGTTCACCATTCACCCGTGCCGCGGAGAGTACGCCGAAATCGCGCCGTCCAGGTGCGGCCTCGTCAACGCGCTGGTGTATCCGCTGCCCGACGCCTCAGGTCATGGCCTCGGTGTGCACCTGACCAGAACGACCCGGGGCAGCGTGTTGATCGGACCGACGATCCAGCATCAGCAGAGCAAGGACGACTACGAAGGCGGCCGCCTCGATCTCGCGGCGTTTCTCGAGCCGACCCGCCGGTTGCTGCCAGACATTCGACTGGCCGATCTCCGGATCGGCGGGAGCGGCATCAGGCCGGACCTGAATGCGCCTGATGAGACATTTGCCGACTTCCTGATCCGGCGCGACCGCTGCAACCCGCGGTTGATTCACGCGGCGGGGATCAGTTCGCCCGGACTGACGGCATGTCTGGCGGTCGGGAATCTGGTAACCGAGCTGGTACGGGAGGCGCTGTAGAGGGCACGGCATGCCGTGCCCCTACAAGACCGTTGTCGTACCCTCACGAGGAGCATCCCGACGGCGTAGGGGCACGGCATGCCGTGCCCCTGCTCCGACGCCCCTACGAGCGACGGGCCTTGATGTGTCTGGCCAGGGCGTCCTGCCAGGTCGGCATTACGATGCCCAGGCCAACGAGCCGCGAGTTGTCGAGCGCGCAGAACTTCGGCCGCGGCGCAAGCAGCTTCACATCCTCGAGCGTGATCGGGCGCAGCCGCGGCGTGGTCGCCAGCAGCCGTCCCGCCTCGCGGGCCACGTCCATCCAGCTGCACGCCCCCGTGTTGACACAGTGGTAGACGCCAGCCGGGGCCTGCATCTTCAGGAGTGCGCGCGTCGCGGCGGCGACGTCCTGCACATAACTCGGCGACACCGTCCGGTCGGAGAACACCGGCACCTCGACGCCCGCCTCGATCCCGCTCACAATGCGCTCGAGGCTGCTGCGCGCAGGGCGGCCAGCTGGCGGCGGGCCGAACAGGCTTTCGACCCGCAGAACGAATCCGCGTGTGACCTCGAGGGCAAACCATTCGCCGAGCAGCTTTGACGCCGAATAGACGCTCTGGGGATTGGTCCGGTCGTCCTCGAGATAGGGCCTGGTCGTGGTTCCGTCGAACACGAAGTCCGTGCTGTAGTGCACGAGCGTCGCGGGGATCCGCTCGACCGCACGAGCCAGCGCCCGCACGCCAAACGCGTTGATCTCGAGCGCCCGCACGGGATGCGTCTGTGCCTCGTCCACATCGTTGTCGCTGGCGCAGTTGATCACGACAGCCGGCGCGTGCGCCGCGATCGCCGCCTCGACGGCGGACTGGTCGGTGATGTCCAGCTCGGCGCGCGTCAACGCCACCACGCGGTGATCGGGGCCGAACGTTTCGATGATCGCCTGGGCGAGTTGGCCCGCGGCGCCGGTCACGAGAACCATGGGCTGCATCACACTGACCGTTTCCCGGCGGCGAATTCCCGCATCTTCGCGTCATCGAAGACGCCTTCCCACCGGGCCACGACGGCGGTGGCGATGCAGTTGCCCATCACGTTGACGCCCGTGCGTCCCATGTCGAGAATCTGGTCGATCGCCAGCAGAATCGCGGCGCCCTCGAGCGGCAGCTTGAACTGCGCGAGCGTTGCGGTCAGCACGACGAGCGCCGCCCGTGGCACTCCCGCCACGCCCTTGCTCGTCAGCATCAGCGTCAGCATCATGATCAGCTGCTGGCCGATCGTCATGGGCACCCCGAACAACTGCGCGACGAACACGCTGGCGAGCGACAGGTAGAGCGTCGTGCCGTCCAGGTTGAAGCTGTACCCGGTCGGCAGCACCAGGCCGACGATGTTCTTCGGGCAGCCGAACCGCTCCATCACTTCGAGCGCCTTCGGCAGCGCGGCCTCGCTGCTGGCGGTCGTGAACGCGATGAGGAACGGTTCCCTGACGGCCCGCAGGAAGAGGAAGAACGGGACCCTGATCAGGAGGGACACGCCGCCGATCACAATGAGCGCGAAGACGATGAGGCCGCCGTACATCAGCAGCACGAGTTTGCCGAGCGTGAGCAGGATGCCGAGCCCCATCTTGCCGACCGTGGCCGCGATGGCCGCCATCACGCCGACCGGAGCGAACATCATGACGTAGCCGGTGAACTTGAACATCACCTGGGCGGTACTCTCGAGAAAGTCGACGACCGGCTTGCCCTTCTCTCCGATGGCCGCGACCCCGATGCCAAAGAAGATGGAGAACACCACCAGCTGGAGGATGTCTCCGCGCGACATGGCGTCGAAGACCGACGTCGGGAACAGCGTTACCAGCATGTCCCAGCCGCTGTGCGCCTTGGTTTCCTGCAGCGTGCGCAGCGTGTCCACGCTCATCGCCCCCACCTGCACGCCGGCGCCGGGCTGGAACAGGTTCACCAGCAGCAGGCCGAGGAAGAGCGCCACCGTGGTTGCCACCTCGAAGTAGATGATCGCCTTGAGGCCAATCCGTCCCATGGCCTTCAGGTCGCCGGTTCCGGCGATCCCGACCACCAGCGTCGAGAACAGCAGGGGCGCGATGATCATCTTGATCATCCGCAGGAACGTGTCGGCCAGCGGCTTGATCTGTTCGGCGTATCCGGCGACATGCACGCCGTTGACGTCCGACGAGGGCCAGAGATAGCCGATGCCGATGCCCAGCACCAGGCCGATGAAGATCTGAGTCGTGCCGCTCGGCATCCGGCTGCGCGTGGCCGGCGGAAGTGTCGAGTGGTGGGAGATGGCTACCTTCACGTGTTCGGCTCCTGTTTGGCGAGCGGCCCGTGGTGCAGATGCTGGCGGCGCGCGGGATTCTCAGCTGGTTCGATCAACGGCCTCGGCAACCACATCCACGACGTAGCGCTGCTGTGCCTCGGTCAACTCGCCGAAGACCGGCAGCGCCAGCGTCTCGCGCGCGGCCCTCTCGGCGTGAGGGAGTTGGCCGGCGCGGTAGCCAAGATGGGCAAAGCACTCCAACTGGTGGAACGGCACCGGGTAGTAGATGGCGCAGCCCACACCGCGGGATTCGAGGTGGGCTTTGACCGCGTCCCGATTCGGCAGGCGAATCACGTACTGGTTGAAGATGTGGTAGCGATCGGCACGCGTCACCGGCGTCGTCACCCGGTCGGTCAACCCGCGTTCGCGGAACCAGGCGTCGTAGCGCGCGGCGTTTCGGCGCCGGCCTTCGGTCCAGCCGGCCAGGTGCGGCAGCTTGACCCGCAGGACCGCCGCCTGGAGCGCGTCAATCCGGAAATTCCCGCCGATCACGCGATGGTAGTACTGCTGGTCCGCGCCATGCACGCGAAGCCGCCGGAGAACGGCCGCCAGATCGTCGCTGCCCGTGGTGACGAGCCCGCCGTCTCCGAACGCGCCCAGGTTCTTGCTTGGAAAGAACGAGAAACAGCCGATGAGACCGAACCCGCCGACCGGGCGCCCGTGGTAGCGGGCCCCGATGGCCTGGGCCGCATCTTCGACCACTGGCACGCCGGCGCGGGTCGCGATGGCGAGGATCGGATCCAGATCCGCGCTCTGGCCGTACAGGTGGACCGGGATGATGGCCTTCGTGCGCGGCGTGATGGCTGCCGCCAGGGCGGACGGATCAATATTGCAGGTGTCCGGATCGATATCGACGAACACGGGCGTGGCGCCGAGCCTCACGACGGATCCGCCCGTCGCGAAGAACGAATACGTGCTGGTGATGACCTCGTCGCCGTGGCCGATGCCGAGGGCCATCATCGCCAGCAGCAGCGCGTCCGTGCCCGACGAGACGCCGATCGCGTAAGGCACCTCGAGCATCGCCGCCAGTTCGCGCTCGAGCGCTTCGACCTCCGGCCCCATGATGAACCGCTGGCTGTCACACACCCGGGTGATCGCCGCCAGGATCTCCTCCCGGAGCGGCCGATACTGGGCCTGCAAATCCAGCATCGGCACCTGCATCTCGCCCGCGCTCATCATCGGTTGACTCCCCACATGCCGATCACCGGGTTCAGAACCCGTTCTTCCAGCCGTCCCCGGTCCGCCCCACGCAGGTTCTGAAGCCGTCGCCAGTCACCGTCCTTTGATCCTGGGATCGCCCCAGAGACAGAAGTCGTTCCGCGCGTCTGTCTTGTCCGGCGGCCCGGGATCGGTGCTCAGGATAATCTCGACCATCTGACCCTCGTAGGCCGACAGATCGATCGTGGCCGGTAGCCACTTGCGGTCGCGGTCGCGCGTCTTCGGGCTAATCGCTTCGCTCAGGTACTGTTCGTAAGTCGGGCCGTTCGACACGCCAATCCGGAACTGGGCGCCGTCGCCGTCCACGTTCCACGCGTCTTCGCGGAGCGCGTAGAAGACTTCCAGCACGCCCCGGCGCGGCACTTCGACCTTGAACTTGAGGCGCGAGGGGGGCGGCGCGAAGATCGCCCTGTGCGTCGTGCCGGCGATCGTGACGTCCTTGACGCCAAACAGCGTCTCCGTGGTCTGCGTCCACCGGCTGATCTTCTGTGCGTCACCCATCTGCGCGAGCAGATCGATCGTCACGCTTTGCCCGCCGCGCCGAGAGTTCCAGATCGCCACGATCACGACCAGAGCCGTCAGGGCAATCACTGCGGCGACGAGCTTGGTGTTCTTCAGCACGATGGATTCTCCTCGTTGGCCGAATCTCCGGACTCGAAGCCTCAGCATGCTAGCATCCGGCCAAAGGTCGCCGCAATTGCCGGAGCCGTCTACCGCCCGTGCGACTTGATGGCCGCCCGCGATTCGCGATCGATCTCCCGGCGCCGGATGGTCTCGCGCTTGTCGTGCGCCTGCTTGCCCTTCGCCAGGCTGATGGCCATCTTGACGCGGCCGTCCTTGAAGTACATCCGGACCGGCACCAGCGTCATGCCCCGTTCAGTGGTCTTGCCGATGAGCTTCCGGATCTCGTGGCGGTGCAGGAGCAGTTTGCGCGGCCGCAGCGCCTCGTGATCGGCATAGCCCCGGCTGCTGTAGGACCCGATGTGCACGTTGTGCACGAACACTTCGCCGCCGGTCACCCGCGCGTAGCTGTCGCGCAGGGTGACCCGCCCCTCGCGGATGGCCTTCACCTCGGTGCCGACCAGCGCCACGCCCGCTTCAAACGTCTCGATCAGGTGATAGTCGTGGTGCGCCTTGCGGTTGTCCGCAATGATGCGCTCGGCCTTCCGGCGCTCTTCCTTCTGATGGTCGTCCTTCACCGTCACGCGCCAACCTCCGTACCGTCAGCCGGCCGTACCGCGTGTCGGGCCAGCCGCGCGGCAAGCCGGACGGCGCAGACGAGGCTTCCGTGATCGGCCACCCCCCGTCCCGCGATATCGAAGGCGGTCCCGTGATCGACCGACGTCCGGATGATCGGCAGCCCCAGGGTCACGTTGACGGCGGTGCCGAAGGCCAGCAGCTTGATCGGAATCAGGCCCTGGTCGTGGTAGCTGGCGATGACGACATCGAACTCGCCACGGGCGGCACGCCCGAACAACGTGTCTGCTGGAAACGGCCCGGCCACGTCGATCCCGCCGCTTCGGCACGCGGCCAGCGCCGGCTCGAACACCTCGCGTTCTTCCGAACCCATCACGCCGTGTTCGCCGGCGTGGGGATTGAGTCCGGCGACCGCCAGTCGCGGCGACGGAAACCCGAACCGCGGCATCTCGCGCGCGGTCAGCCGAATCACCTGCTCCAGCGACGCCCGCGTCAGCAGCCGGGGCACATCGGCCAGGGGCACGTGGATCGTCGCCAGCACCACCCGAAGCGCTTCCGCGTAGAACATCATCGCCACCGACGCCGCGCCGGTCAGGTGCGCCAGCAGGTCGGTGTGGCCGCGCCAGGGCAGGCCAGCCAGCGCAAACGCCTCCTTGTTCACCGGGGCGGTGGCCATGGCCTCCACGCGCCCGGCTCGGACATCGTTCACTGCGGCCACAATCGCGTCGTACGCCGCGCGGCCCGCCTCGGCCGACAACTGGCCAGGACGAAACCGTGCCAGATCAGCCGGCCCGTACACAACGGGCTCGCACACGTCGGTCACGCGCGCGTCGGCGAGCGCGCTGGCGACGATCTCGGGACCGATGCCGGCCGGATCCCCCACGGTGATCGCCACGCGCGGCAGGCTCATCGGCGGCGACCGTGCCCGCACGCGCCGCCGCGATCCCGCGAGCCGGGTTCCTTGACGCTTTCGGCGAGACTCTCGTCGCCGCGGGCAACCGGCGGCAGCGCGCCGTCGATCAATTCGTAGCGCAGGCAGCACTTCAAGCGTCCGCACAGGCCAGACAGGCGCGAGGGGTTCAGGGCAAGATCCTGCAGTTTTGCCATCTTGATCGAGACGGGATCGAACGCGTGCAGCCAGGTGCTGCAGCACAGGGAACGGCCGCAGGTGCCGTAGCCGGCGAGCATCCGCGCTTCGTCCCGCACGCCGATCTGGCGCAGCTCGATCCGGGTTTTGAAGTCCGAGGCCAGCTCCCGCACGAGCTCGCGGAAATCGACGCGTTCCTCGGCCGTGAAAAAGAAGACGAGCTTCGATCCGTCGAACGCCTGCTCGACCCGCGCGAGCTTCATCGCCAGTCCCCGCTCGCGGATCTTCATCACGCCGAGACGGAAGGCGTCCCGTTCGCGCTGCTCGTGGCGCTGCCGCATGGTCAAGTCCTGCGCGGTGGCGCGCCGGACGACCTCTGGAAGACCGTCCGTCATCGGCTGTTTCGCCATCACGAGCAGGCATCTGGCCACAACGTGGCCAATGACCGGGCTGCCATCCAGATGGACAACGACCGCGTCGCCGTCCGCGAAAGGTGGGTTCGGATCAAACGGCACCGCCGCCCTGACCATCAGGCCGCCGATGGTCTTGAGCATGATGGCGGCGCCGGGAAGTCCAGCGCTCATACGCCCTTCTGCATCTATCGCCGCTCGAACGCCGCGACGCTACAACTGGACCGCCAGCCAGTCCACCACGATCTTCGGACTGGCGTTGTGCCGTTCCACCGCAGCAAGCGATCGTCCCACGGCCGAAAACGCGCGATCGAGCCTGGCCCGGTCGTAGTACCTCGTCAGGGATTCCAGTTCGGTCCTGATGTCGGGGTTGACCAGCGCCTCATCGGACGCGCGTGCCGATAACACGGTGACGTCCCGGATAATCGACGCCAGCGCACTCAGTCGAACCGCCAGCGCACCGCGGTCAGACGCGGCTTGCGACTTGTCCTTCCCCTTGCGAGTCCCCGCCGGCAACAGCGCGGCCCCAGCCGCCAGCCGGGTTCGCGGGTCAGCGTCGCGTGCCGCTTCGCGCAGCACCGCCACCGCGACAGCGCGGGCCTCGGTGGTTTCAGCGGTTCCCGCGTCGAGGGCCTTGCGAAAGCTTCCTCCAGAGAGTGCCGCCGCGGCATTCGCGTCCGGTTCGGAAAAGCGATGCCGCTCAACCAGATCCCGGGCAATCTCGTGCGGCGCGATCGCCGCAAACCGCACATGACAGCAGCGGGACCGAATCGTCGCGAGCAGCGTATCCGGCTGCGCGGTGACCAGCATTAGGACCGTCCGCTGCGGCGGCTCTTCGAGCGTCTTCAGCAGCGCGCTCTGGGCGACGTGATTCATCTGGTCGGCCCGGTCGATGACGACCACTCGATAACGGCCTTCGAAGGGCCGGAAGGTGACCTGCCCGATCACCTGTCGAATGGCCTCGACCTTGATCTCCTCGCCGTCTTCCGGCTCAATCACCAGGACATCCGGGTGAATGCGCCTGGTGATCTTGCTGCAGGCCAGACAGTTCCCGCACGCATCGCGCCTGCCGGGGCCCAGGTCAACGGCCGGGCTCAGGCAATTGAGCGCCTGCGCCACCGCCAGGGCGACCCGCCGCTTGCCGATCCCGTCCGGGCCTGAGAACACGAGACTCGGCGGCAGCGCGTCGGCCCCAAGAGCCCGCGCGAGCAGCCCAATCTGGCGACGGTGGCCGACTATGTCACGGAAAGGCATGGCAGACGGAGGTTAGAAGGATGCTACCACACGTGCCTGTCACGCCAGCCAGCCGGCTAGTTCAGCCACGCCGCCTTCGCCGCCAGCAGTGCGGCCGCGACGGCGAGGCCGGCGATCGCCCGCCATTCGCGGTTCCGCCAGGCGCGGGTCCAGCTGAACCTCCGATCGACGCTCGCGGCCAGGCCCTGGCAGTAGTTGTCGTACTCCTGGCCGAACTGGCGCCGCAGGTAGGCCTCTTCGGTGCGAACCGCCGCAGTCAGCGTGGCCGCTAGATACACGGCTGTCACAGCGGCGACCCACACGCTCGACGCCGCCAGCGTGACCCCACAGGCGATCACGGTCGAACCCACGTAGAGCGGATGCCTGGAGAACCGGTACGGACCGGAGCGGGTCACTTCGCGTCCCTTCTCGAGATGTCCGGCGGCCCACAGGCGAACGGCCTCACCCGCTGCGGCCACCAGCATCCCCCAGAGCAGGCTCGACGCGTTCGGACGCGCCAGCACATAGGCGGCCGCGGCCGCGCCGAAGCCGAGCGGCACTCGCAACCGCGCGAGGCGCAGCAGCACGCTATTCACCCGGGATCCCCTGGCGACATCGCCGGTCGACCGCGCCCATCACGTCTTCGACGCTGATGTCCTGGACGCACGGCTGGTTCCTTCGGCATCGCCGCTTATGATGACACTCGCACTGTTCGAATCGCGAGAGCGTCACATCCGCCGGCGACCAGGGCCCGTTGCGCGCGGGATCGGTGGGCCCGAAGAGACCGACCGTCGGCGTACCGAGAGCGGCCGCCAGTTGAAGCGGCCCGGTGTCGCCCGCGACAAACAACGCCGCGGCGCGAACAAGAGCCAGTGCATCACCCAATCCGGTCGGCGGCGCGATGTGCGCCGTGCCGTCGGACGCCGCCACGACCTCTTCGGCCAGACCACGTTCTCCCGGACCCCAGAGCACGACCGATGGCCATCCCTGCCGCGTCGAAAGATGCCGCGCCACCAGGCCGAACCGGCTCGGTGGCCACTGCTTGTTGGGCCAGCCGGCACCGGGATTGAGCACGGCAAACCGATTGTCCTGACCGATGCCAAGCGCCCCGCGCACGGCATTGACGACATCGGTGTCGGGGACGGTCAGCGGGAACGACCAGGACGTCGGCACAACGCCGAGGACGCGCAACAGTCCGACGTTCTTGGCGATGACATGCTCGCCTGCCTCAACAGCCCCCTGTCGCGTATAGAGCAGACTGGCCACAGGTTCGCGAAGAAGCGGCGTCGCAAAACCCAGGACCTCGCGCGCACCAGACAGCCGCGCCAGCACGGCCGACTTGATCAAGCCCTGCAGATCGATCGCAGTGTCGTACCGTTCGCGCCGAAGCGATCGCACCACGCCGACCAACGACGTGCCGGCACTCCCCATCTCGATCACGCGGTTCACGATGGGCACAAAGTCGAGCAGCCGGCGATACCGCGCGTCGACGGCCCAGTCGATCCGCGCCTCCGGCCACGCGTCCCGCAGCGCCGCCACGGCTGGCAGGGCGTGAACCAGGTCACCGAGAGCACCGAGCCGGACGATCAGGACTGAACGGGCCATCTAGGGTTGCGTCATGCGCGAGAGCAGATCGCGCGTCGAATGGTCTTTGGGATCACCGACGATCGCGGTGCGTCCTCCATACGATTGCACCACGGGCCGCTCGGGTACGGACTCGACGGTGTAGTCGGTGCCCTTGCAATGCACGTCTGGACGAAGGCGCAGCAGGACATCAGTGACGGTGCGGCCGGAGAAGAGCACGACATACGCGACACCCCGCAGCGCCGCAACCAGTTCGGCGCGATCGGCCTGGGGCATCACGGGCCTCCCCTCCCCCTTCAGCATCCGCACCGAGTCGTCGTCGTTGACCGCGACCACCAGGATGTCGGCCTCCGCCGCCGCGCCCTGCAGGTAGCGGATGTGCCCGACATGGAGCAGGTCGAAGACGCCGTTGGCGAGCGCGATGGTGCGGCCGGCCTTGCGGTCGGCGGCCACCAGCGTATCGAGTTCGTCAAGTGAGACTACGCGGGCCATACAAATTCACGGTAGCGAGCGGGCCTGCAGCCAGACCACCGCGTCGATCAGGTTTTCGCACACCGCGTCGGCCGCCATCCCCGGCGGCGGCATGGTGGCCTCGGTGGCGCCATACCCGGTCTTGACGAGGATGCCCCGGCCGCCAATTGCCTGCGCCACCGCGAGGTCGCGCCATCGATCGCCAATCACCACGGATCGGCGGAGATCGATGTTGAGCTCCTGCGCGGCGCGCACGGCCATCCCCGCCTTGGGCTTCCGGCACTCGCACTCAACCCGGTACCTGGCGACGACCGCGTCCGGTGAATGGGGACAGTAGTAGTGACCGTCGATGCGCGTGCCCCCCAACTGCGCCCGCTTCGCCAGATACTGCCACGTCCTGTCGACGAAGTCCTCGCTGTAGAACCCCTGCGCCACACCGGCCTGGTTGGTGATGACCACGACGAGGTATCCCATCTGCTGCAGCAGGCGGATGGCGTCGATGGCAAACGGAAACAGGATGAGCCGTTCGAGGCGATCGATATATCCCGCCTCTTCGTTCAACGTGCCGTCCCTGTCGAGAAACGCGGCTGGGCGTGGTGACGTCACATCAGTTCCTTCACAGCGCCAACGACCGCATCGACCGTGATGCCCATCAGGCATCGGTGGTCGATTGGACACTCGCGCAACATGCACGGCCGGCACCATGCCGGCGAGGTCAGCACGCGCGTGGCCCGGCGTCCGACCGGACAGGTCGCGCGTTGGTTGGTCGGGCCGAACAGCGCGACCACCGGGACTCCCAGCGCGGCGGCCACGTGCATCGCGCCAGAGTCGTTCGAGACAAACGCGGCGCCAAGCGCGACCACGCCGCACAACTGCGGCAGATCTGTACGACTCACCAGGTTGATCACCGCCCCAGTTGGCAGCCGTCTCGTGATCTTACCGAGTTCCGCCTCGATTGCCATTGCCGTCTTCGCATCGGCGTCGCCGCCGACGAGGACGCACGCGAGGCCGTGCTCTTCGGTGAGCGCGGCGATGACACGCGCGAACCGTTCCGGCGGCCATCGCTTCGCCCCGCCGTACGCTGCGCCTGGCGCGACACCGACCAGGCGGCGATCGCCGGTCCACCCGCGTTCGGCGAGCAGCCGCCGCGCCGATTCGATCGCCGCGGCTGGCGCCGTCAACACTGGCTCCCGCCGGCCATTCGCGAAACCGAGCGCCGTAACCAGATGCCGATAGTCGTCCACCTGGTGCAGTCTGGCTCTTGGTCTCGCGACCGCGCGCGTCAGGAGCACTCGGCGCAAGTTCCGGTCGTACCCCGACCTTTGGCCGATGCCGGCCCGGGCCGCGATGAGAGCGACCCGCATCGAGTTCGGCATCAGGATCGCGACGTCGGCGCCCTGCGCTCGAATGGCCTTTACGTCCTGCCCCAGTCGGCCAATCGGCGAGGATCCGTCCGTGCGGGCCAGAGTAATCACGCGGTCGATGCCCGCGACCAGGCCCATCAGGCCGGCAACGGCCGGCCGCGCGGCAACGAGCAGTTGGCCTCCATCGGTCTGCCGGCGAATGTCCGCGATGGCGGGCAGCGCCATCACCGCATCCCCCAGCCAGTTGGGCGAGAAGACGATCGTCGTCATGCCTAATCGGCTCCGGTGTCGGGCCGGTTGAGCGGAAAGCCGCCCGGCTCTCTGGCGTCGATCAGATCTTCGTCGCGCCAGCGGCGGTGCATCCAGAGCCAGAGTTCGGGATGGCGGCGCACGTACATCTCCAGGACATCGGTGCATCGCTGGGTGAAGTCGAGAATCGCCTCCGGGGAATCGTCCTGCGGCGGCTCTACCGGATGCTCGAACACCATGCGGTACCGGCCGGGCCCCGTGGACATCGCAAACACGGGGATGACGGCGGCGCCGGTGCGCCTCGCCAGCATCGCAAGCGCCAGCGTCGTTGACGCGGGCCGGTCGAAGAAATTGACCGTGACCGCGTCTGGGGCCTGGATGTGCTGGTCGATCAGGATGGCCACGCTCTGGTTCGCCTGCAGCGTCCGCAGAACGCGCCGGATCGCGCCGCGCCGGTAGATCGAGAAGTTGCCCGTGCAGCCTCGAATCTGCTCGAGCAACTCGTGGAGCGCCGGATTGTCGAGTGCGCGCGCGAGCACGCCGATGGATCGGTTGGAAGCCGCCGCATGCGCAATGGCCTGGATTTCCCAGTAGCCGAAATGCCCCGTAAAGAACAGCACGCCTCGTCCCGCGGCGTAGGCGGCGTCGGCCCATCGCGTGCCCTCCCACTCGACGCGCGACAGCATCTGCTCGCGAGTGAGGCCGCTGAACTTCATCAGCTCGAACAGCAGGCGCCCGAAGTGCATGAACACGCCCCGCACGATGGCGCGCTGGTCCGCCGGCGCGCGGTGCGGAAACGCGGCCGCGACGTTGGCAAGCGCAATCCGCCGATGGCGGCGATCGAACGTGTGAAAGAGGCGCCCGACGCCGGATCCCATCGCCTGTGTCATGCGCCATGGACACCGGCGCGCGAGCCCCATCGTGAGCCGCACCAGCCCGTACTCGACTCGGTACCTGAGACGCTTCATGTGTGCGTCTCCGCAGCAGAATCTGCAGAGCCGCGCCTGCCAGGCGCCCGGCGCACGGCGGCCAGTCTCGCCGCCAGCCAGGCGCCAAAGCCGTCCTCGGGTTCGATGCGAACCGTCAGCGGGACCCAGAGGACCGGGAGCGCGAGCGGCCGGAACGGCAGCAGCCGCATGAGATCCTTCTCCGTAGTGACCAATGCCGCGGCACCCGCAGACCTGGCTGCGGCGACGATCTGTCCGACGTCGCGCGTGTCGTACCGGTGATGATCGCCAAAGGCGAGCGTCCCCACGAGTGTCCATCCGTCGCCCGACAGATCCTGAAAGAACCGTTCCGGCCGGGCGATCCCTGCTACGGCGTAGACCGGAAGGTCGTTCGAGGCCAGGACGGAGGCTGACAACGCGTCGATGCTCCGCGGCTGCTCCGCCACGCGCGTGATCGCGAACGCCACCGGCACGCCAAGTCGTGCCCCGACTTGCCGTGCCAACTCGACTGACACACCCGGCACCAGCACGGCGTCGGCGGCTGCCGCGGCCGACAGCGGCTCGCGCAAGCGGCCGCCAGGCAGCGTTCGGGGATCGGCGAGATCCTCCTCGCTGACAATCAGCAGATCGACATCGCGAGCGAGCGGCAGATGTTGAAACCCGTCATCGAGCAGGTGCACCGTGGCGCCCAGATGCCGCTCGGCGAGGACACCGGCCAGATACCGATCCTCGGCGACCAGCACCGGGACGCCGTCGAGGGTACGCGCCAGCATCAGGGGCTCGTCGCCGCTCGAGTCCAGATCCGCGCGCATGCGAGATCCGTCCGACACGACGACCACGCCCGCCGGCGCACGGCGCCGCCCGTAACCGCGGCTCAGGATCGACGGCCGCTCGCCCTGGGCGGCCAGGATGCGCGCCAGACACGCCACCGCCGGCGTCTTTCCGCTGCCGCCGACGCGCAGGTTGCCCACGCTCACCACTGGACGGCGGAGGCGGCGTTGCCGATCCGCACGCCGGTAGGCGCCCCGTCTGGCTTGAGCGATCCGCGCATAGAGAGCGTTCAACACAGTTCGAGCTTTCAGCGCGCGGCTGGAAACGGCAGGACATTGTCCGACGCCGCCGACGGCACGGGCAGCAGCGTCGCGATGGCGTCGAGGCTCCGATCCTTCGCGCCCCTGTTGGCCTCGACCAACGCCCGGGCCGCTTCCCCCAGCCGTTCCCGGCGGTCGCGGTTCGAGATCAGATCGAGGAGCGTATCTTCCAGCTCACGCGCGGACCGGATCTGGATGGCTGCGCCGTGATCCAGAAACGATCGCGCAATCTCCGCGAAGTTCTGCATGTGGGGCCCGAACACGATGGCCTTGCCATGGACGGCCGGCTCGATGATGTTGTGCCCTCCGACATCGACCAGGCTGCCGCCGACGAAGACCGCCGTCGCCGCCAGATAGACGTGCGCCAGCTCGCCGATTGTATCGAGGATGACGACGTCGGCCTTCGGCTCCTCGTCGATCGTCAGCTCCGATCGCCGTACCGTCCGGAACCCGGCCTGCCGTGCCGCCCGCTCGACCGCGTCGAAGTGCTCGGGCTTACGGGGCGCCACGATGAGCAATGGGTGGTGGGCCATCGTGCGGATGCGTTCGAAGCACCCCAGCACGATCTCGCTCTCGCCCGGCATCGTGCTCCCCGCGACGATCACCGGCCGCCCGGCGGAAACGCGGAAGAAGCGAAGCACGCGTTCGGCTCCCCTGCCGTGCGCGGCCGCGCCGCCGGCCGTGCGCAGCGAATCGAACTTGAGGCTTCCCGTGATCGTGATGCGATCGGCCGGCGCTCCGAGATCGATCAATCGCGCAGCCGTCTCCCCGCCCTGGACGCAGAAGCGATCCACCAGCCCCAAGACTCGCCTGAACATCGGCCGCGCGATCCGGTACCGCGGGAACGACCGCGCCGAGATGCGGCCGTTGATCATGATGGTCTTGACGCCGCGTTCGCGGCAGACGCGGAGCAGGTTGGGCCAGATCTCGGTTTCCATCATCACGAACAGGCGCGGCCGAAGCACGGTGACCACCCGATTCACGATGAACGGCAGGTCGAACGGAAAATAGAAGATCCCGTCGGCCATCTGGAAACTCCGGCGCGCCACCTCCTGGCCGGTCATCGTCGTGGTGGACACGAAGAGCCGAAGACCGGGATACCGGTCCTTGAGGTCACCGGCGAGAGCGCGGGCCGTGAGCGCCTCGCCGACCGACACGGCATGAATCCAGATCGAGGGGTCCCGGTCGAGATTGAGCGACAGCGGCAGGAACCCGAGCCGCTCGGGGAGACTGCCGACGTACTTCCGGTAGCGGATGGCCTGGTAGACAAAATAGGGCATCGCCAGCACGAAGACGAGCACGGTCGCCAGGCTGTAAAACGCGTACATACGCCGAATCAAGATACCACGCGCGTTTGACCCTGCCGCAACGCGTTCAGTACAATCAAGTTCTGAACCCTTGGAGGAGCGCGATGGCAATCAACGTCGGAATCAACGGGTTTGGCCGGATTGGCCGCAATCTCGTTCGCGCGGCACTGGGAAATCGGAATATCAATATTGTGGCGGTCAACGACATCACCGACACGAAGACGCTCGCGCACCTGCTGAAGTACGACTCGATCCTGGGCAACCTGGAGGCGACCATCGCAGCCGGCGACGGCTCGATCAGTGTCGACGGCGACACCTTCCAGGTGCTGTCGCAGAAAGACCCCGGGCAGCTCCCATGGCGGGACCTCGGTGTCGACGTCGTCTTCGAGTCCACCGGATTGTTCACGAAGCGAGACGATGCCGCCAAGCACGTGGCGGGCGGGGCGAAACGCGTGATCATCACGGCGCCATCCACCGGCCCCGACGGCTCGTTCGTCATGGGAGTCAACCACGAGCAGTACGACCCGGCGAAGCACGTCATCGTCTCGAACGCCTCGTGCACGACCAATTGCCTGGCGCCGTTAGCGAAGGTGCTGCACGAGTCGTTCGGCATCAGGAAGGGCTGGATGACCACCATCCATTCCTACACGAACGACCAGAAACTGCTCGATTTGCCGCACAAGGACCTGCGGCGGGCTCGCGCGGCGGCGCTCTCGATGATCCCGACCAGCACCGGGGCAGCCAAAGCCGTCGGCGAAGTGCTGCCGGCGCTCAAGGGCAAGCTGGATGGATTCTCGATGCGCGTGCCGACGCCGAACGTGTCGGTGGTCGACCTCTCGGCGCTCCTCGAGAAGAAGACGACCGCCGACGAGGTGAATGCGGCGTTCCGCGCCGCGGCGGCCGGGCCGCTCAAGGGCATCCTCGCGGTGGAAGACGCACCGCTGGTGTCGATCGATTTCCGCGGCAACCCGAATTCGTCCATTATCGACTCGGCGTACACCAAGGTGATGGACGGCGACTTCGTGAAGGTCCTCTCGTGGTACGACAACGAGTGGGGCTACTCGAAGCGGTGCATCGACCTGCTGATGTTCATGGCCGGCAGAGGGATCTAGGGGTTGGGTCTCGTCATGCCGGCGGATGCCGGCATCCAGAGAGGCACACGGCTGGATTCCGGCGTTCGCCGGAATGACGGGCTGGAAGAGACGAATTCCAAACCCCGCCTATCGAGTCTCCCAGGGTATCTCACATGGCCAAGCTGTCCATCCGCGATCTCGATCTGCAGGGCAAGCGCGTCTTCATCCGCGTCGATTTTAACGTGCCCATCAAGAACGGGCGCATCAAGGACGACACGCGCATCCGTGCGTCGCTGCCGACCATCACCTACGCGCTCGAGCATGGCGCCATCGTCATCCTGGCGTCGCATCTGGGCCGACCCAAGGGAGGACCGAGCCCGGAGTTCAGCCTGAAGCCTGTCGGCGAGCACCTGGCCGAACTGATTGGCCGCGCCGTGACGTTTGCCGACGACTGTGTCGGCGAGCCGGCCCGCCGGGCGATCGCGCAGGCGCAGGCCGCGGGCAATCGTGTCGTGCTGCTGGAGAACGTCCGGTTCCACGCGGAGGAGGAGAAGAACGACCCTGGGTTTGCGAAACAGTTGGCGGAGCTGGCGGACCTGTACGTGGATGACGCCTTCGGGTCGAGCCACCGCGCGCACGCATCGACCGAAGGGATGGCCCGGCTGATGCCGCGGGCGGCTGCGGGCTTCCTGATGGAAGACGAACTCAAGTACCTTGGTCACGCCCTCGAGTCGCCGGAGCGTCCGTTTGTCGCGATCCTCGGTGGAGCCAAGGTCTCCGACAAGATCGAGGTGATCGAGAACTTCCTTGGTCGCGTGGACGCGCTGCTCGTGGGTGGCGCGATGGCGTACACGTTCTTCAAGGCCCAGGGGCTGCCGGTCGGCAGGTCGCTCGTCGAGGACGACAAACTGGACGCCGCTCGCGCGATTGTGAAACGCGCGGCCGAAAACAAGATCCGGCTGGAGCTGCCGGTGGATCACGTTGTCGCCGCGAAGATCGAAACAGGGGTGGCCACCGAGACGCTGGATGTGACCGACGCGGCCATCGGCGATCGCATGGGCCTCGATATCGGGCCGAAGACAGCCGCGCGGTACGCCAGCGTGATCGGGACCGCGAAGACCGTGGTGTGGAACGGCCCGATGGGGGTATTCGAGACGAGCCCGTTTGATGCCGGGACGAAGGCGGTGGCCAGGGCGGTTGCGGGCGTGAACGGCACGACCATCATCGGCGGCGGCGATACCGTCTCGGCGGTGGCGAAGGCGGGGGTCACCGGCCGCATCACGCACATTTCGACGGGCGGCAGCGCGTCGCTCGAATGCCTTGGCGGGCGTAAGCTTCCGGGCGTTGCGGCATTGAGCGAAAAGTAGGACTCAAATGCGCGTTCCCTTCATCGCGGCCAATTTCAAGATGTTCAAGACCGTCGGCGAGACCGTCGCCTACCTTCAGGAACTCTTGAGACTGACCAGTGACATCACCGGGGCCGAAATCGTGGTGGCCCCGCCGTTTCCCGCGATCCCGGCCGCCGCAGACGCCGTGCGCCACAGCGGGATCGGCATTGCCGCCCAGAACCTGCATTGGGAACGCGAAGGCGCGTTTACGGGCGAAGTGAGCGCCGGGATGATCAAGGACGCGGGCGCGGACTACGTCATCATCGGCCACTCCGAGCGCCGCCGGCTCTTTGGTGACACTGGCGAGAGCGTGCACAGGAAGCTGCTGGCAGCTCTGGCCGCCGACCTGACGGCCATCGTGTGCATTGGCGAGACACTCGAGGAGAGGGACGCCAATCGCACGACCGCAGTCCTCGACCGGCAGCTCGACGAATCGCTTGGCGGCCTCACACCCGCGCAGGTGGCGGCACTCGTCATCGCCTACGAGCCGGTGTGGGCGATCGGAACGGGCCGCAACGCGACGCCGCAACAGGCCGGCGACGCCCACGCTCACATTCGCGGGTGGCTCCGTGACCATTTCACGCCCGAGAGCGCGGACCAATGCCACATCCTGTATGGAGGTAGCGTCAAGCCCGACAACATCCGGGAGTTGATGGCGCTGCCCGATGTGGACGGTGCACTGGTCGGCGGAGCCAGCCTCAAGGCTCAGTCGTTCTTCGAGATCATCTCCGGCTGCCGACAGTAATTGGGATCTGACTCCATCTGCGCTTTCCCGGTGCCGTGGCATTGCGCTCCGCGCACTGCGGGCTGTCGTTCCTACTGTTGCCGTCATCGTCGTGCTGGCGACCTGTCCCGCCGTAGCCTTAGCGCGATGGTGGGGTCGAAGGCGGAAAGCGGAAATCCAGCCCAGCATTCCGTCATTCCGGCGAAAGCCGGAATCCAGCCAGGATCATTCTCCTGTTTCGCTTCCCTGCCATCCCTGGGTATAATTACCGGATGCTGTACTACTTGATCGTGACGCTGTACGTGCTGGTCTGCCTGCTCCTCCTAGTGGTCGTGCTGCTTCAGCAGGGCCGCGCGGGGGACATTGCCGCGGCGTTCGGGGGCAGCAGCAGTCAGACGGCGTTTGGCGCACGGTCCGGCGCGACCCTGCTCACGCGGGCGACGAGCGTGCTGGCGGTGTTGTTCGTCGCCGGCTCGCTCGCCTTGGCCATCTTCTGGGAGAAGGGCTCAGGCTCGGCGGGAAGCGGGATCAAGCTGCCGACCGGCCAGAGCGCGCCAGCAGTTCCTGCGCCGGCACCTCCTCCGGCACCGGCGAAGAAGTAGGATACGATAGCCCTCCTCGCGGAAGTGGCGGAACTGGCAGACGCACCAGCTTGAGGGGCTGGCACTCGCAAGAGTGTGGGGGTTCGAATCCCCCCTTCCGCACCAGCCTTCGCTCGACCTCAGCCTGCTCCACCTTCGGTCGAGCTTCGGCTAGGCAGGCCAGCCTCTTGCGAAGGCTGTCCCGCCGAAGCCGCGCAGCGGCGAAGGCGGACCTCCAAGCAAGCGACCTTCTGATAGACAAGCACTTATGGCTCGGTGAAAACCGAGCCATTTTCTGTGCCCAAAGTGTGTCTCAAGTCCGGTGCCAAGTCCCGGGTGGTTTCCCCTGTGTTTCTCGGGCGGAAACCGAGGGTTCCAGCCAGGTGCGCACCGGCGACACGGTAACCCTCCAATGTTCTCGGGGATGAATCCGATCCCCACAGTCCCCGCCAAACCGCTACGCTGGCATCGTTGGGAGCGCAGGTGTCTAACGCACTTAGGGGCATTTGATGACGACGAACTTCCAGATCGTTCTGTCAGTCGTGATGCTGGGCGGCTGTATCTGGGCTCTCTTGTTTCTGCTGCCGAAGGCGAGACGGGAACACGATAGATTTGGCATCATCTGTTCGCTGCTTTCTGCGCTCGCGGGATTGATCGGCTGGCTGTCTATTGGAATCGGGACGCGCTGACGCGCTGCTACTTCACAAACACTGCCTGCGGGGGAGGCGGGAGTGGCTCGACCCACTTTCCGTCAATCCGAACGACGACCCTACCGACAGGGGTCTCTCCCGAGTAACTTTCCACGCGAAAACCGACATCGCTCCCAGACAGGATGACTGGGGATCTCGAAGGAACAACCGTAATCTGTGGAGCAGTAAATGTCGGTGGCTTTTGCTTCTGTCCGATGGCGAATACCCCTGCGGCGAACAACAGAAGTATGAGAAGGAAGAGACCGAACGTCGGACGAATACGCACCAGACACCTCCAAGACTCTTTCCGACGAGTTAGACGGAACGGCGGGTGGCTTGGCTTGACCAATTGCCGCACTCGCGGATTCTATAGGAGTTCTCCCTCTTGGTCTTCGCTCTTAGCCGCCAGAAGGAACTGGCAACTTCTCGGTGACGGTGAAGGCATACATTGGCCCGTTGCGGACGAGGACTTGAGCGTCGCCGGGCTGCTCGCTGGTTCGCGGAGCGCCGGCACCCGCGTGGCCTGAGCCGATCGCGGGCTACTCGTCCAGCGCGCCGGTGCCGAGCAGTGGCGCCGCCGGCGAGACCGGCTTGGGGGTCGAGGTGGTGTCGGACATCAGACGGCGATCGGCATGATCTCGCGTGCGATCTTGCGAGCGTTGGCAATCTCCGCGAGACGCAGGTCATAGATGGCCTGCAGGTTCAGCCACGAGTGCGCATCGCCGCCGAAGTAACGCGCCAGGCGCATCGCCGTATCTGCGGAGACGCCGCGCCGTTCGCGCACGATGTCGTTGACCCGCGGCGCCGGCACGTGAAGCGCCTTGGCCAGCGCGTTGGCGGTCAAGCCCGCTGGCCGCAAGAAGTCCTCACGCAACACTTCGCCGGGGTGAACCGGCCGCATGCCGTTCTTGATCCTCATCGCCATGCTCCGTCAGTGATAGTCCGCAATCTCGACATCCTCAGGCCCGGCCGTCGTCCAGCGAAAACAGATGCGCCACTGGTCGTTGATCCGGAGACTGTGCCGGCCCTTCCGATCGCCCTTGAGCGCTTCCAGATGGTTGCCCGGGGGTGACTTCAGAAACTCCAGCGTGGCCGCCGCATCAAGCTGAGTAAGCTTGCGCGTGGCCACGGCGATGATCGCGCCGAAACGCTTCGACTTTCCTGTCTCGAACAACGCCCGCGTGTCGGCACAGCGGAAGCCCTTGATCACGCCGCGAGAATATAACGAATAACGTTAAACGTCAATACCCTGCCTGCGTGCCTCCCCAGGGAGGCGCACGCTGTCGTACGGGCCGGGCGGCACCGCCGGCGAGACCGGCTTGCGGGTCGAGGGGGTGTCAGCCATGGAAGTGGTGCCGTGAGACCATCACCGGCCGTGTGCGAATATGTGCGAAATAAGTCGTCACGGGCGCGCGCTTGCGATCACGTCTGATCAAGGTCCGTCAACACAGGCCACATCTGATCACGTCTGCCTACCTGTTTCCCCAGCTTGAGGGGCTGGCGAGCCAGCAAGTCGCGAAGGCGGACCTCCACTCCGTCCTCTCGTAACCCTCACAGTCACAGCGACCTGCAAGGCGCCCACAACCGGCGTCTTGTAGCCGTGTGTGCGAATCCAGTCAGCGCGCCCTCCGGTTCAAGGCATTGTCAGGCGACGTGATGCGCCTTGAACAGCTTCAACGGGGCGTGCTTTGCGATGCCTGTGAAGTCCTCGTCAACCGTGAAGAGTTCGTGGCCGCCAACGATGGCACACGCGGCGATGAGACAGTCGATCCCTGAGACGTTGAATTTCTTGCCAAGACACACGTTCTTGAGCCGCGCGGCCTCGAGGTGTTCGGGCACTCCCTCGGAGACCATCGTGAAGCCCGCGAGCAGCTTCGCCGAAAGGTCTGTGAACTGGCGCTGGGACCGCACACCGCTCAGCACTTCCTGCAGCACCATCCCGGGCAAGCCGAGGGGAACGTCGCTCGCCATCAGTTCGTCAAACACCGCCTGAAGCCGGCGCTCCTCCGCCCCGGGGCGCTTCCGCCGGAAGACACGCGAGAGGACTGACGTGTCGAAGAGGATCACCGCGCCCGCCGTTCCCGCTTGTAGTCGTACCTCGGGTCGTAGTCGACCTTGCCGGCGAGTTTGACCAGTTCGCGCCGCTGGCGCTGCTGGATGAACTCCCGCAGTGCCTCATTGACCGTTTCGCGTTTTGTCTGATACCCGCCAAGGCTGCGGGCCTGATTGAGGAGCCTGTCGTCAATGGCGAGATTCGTTGGCATACACACGAATACTACACATCTAGCCTGTGTAGGTCAAGCACTCCCTGCCATTCACTTCCCCGAGTGAATCTGTGGCCTGTCTCTCCCAGGCCGCTCCGGGACTTGACCCGCGCCGTTCGACGATGGCATCGTCGTCACCTGCTCACAAAAGGAGGTGTTGCATGACGCACCTGTAGGAGGACATGTCGATGCGCTTCAAGATTCAGGGCAGCACCGCCCGTCCGGGCGAGCCCGCTTTGTGCGTCAGTTGCCGGCACTCGATCGTCGCCAAGGGCGTGCGCCTTCGCGACGAAATCGTGGAGTGCACCATGCTCGGATCCGGCCACAACCGGATCACCTTCCCTGTCGCTGTCTGCACGGAATACGTCAGCCGGCAGCACCCGTCCATCCGCGAGATGGAAGACATCGCGTGGGTGCTGAGAACCGATCCAAGAAGGCGCCAGGTCGGATTCGTCCAGCCCAGGGATTTGATGCCCAAGGAGCGCTACGTTCTGCCGGACGACGACTGAACGTCCGCGCTGGTGCAGCACTGGTCCTTCTCGCGGTGGAACGGGGCGGTCACCGTGTGACCGCCGTGACGAGTCGCTGGGCGTGAACGGCAGGGGGCCTTGATGTCCTTCGGGGGCTCAGCCCCGGGCCGCCTTTGATGTGGTCGCCTTCTCGCCCTTCCGTTGACCACGGCTCGTGGGTGGCTGCGCCTTGTCGGGCCGCGTGGTCCGTTCCTGACGCCGGAACGCCTTTGCATCGGCCACCGCGACGAGCAACCGCAGTGCGTCGTTCACCGCGGTCGCGTTCGGAAACACGTCGGCCACGTCAGGATCGAGCAGCACCACGTTGGTACCTTGACGATACCGTTCGTAGTACTTGCCGCGAACGGCGTTGCTGAAGTCGTACTCCGGAAGCATGTCGTCAGCGTTTGCAGTTCGGAGTCTTTGACGCATATCGTTTTCTCTCGGACGGCGTGGCCGACCGCGCACTGATGATCCGCACTCGCTCGCCCCTCTCCGCGTGGACAACGACGAGAAGGGCGCCCGAGGCGGAGTGCCCAACCGTGATGAACCGAGCCTCCGCAACTGAATGAAGAGGATCCGAAATCGTACCGGCGAGCGGGTCGCCAAACACCGTCGAAGCATCCTCGAACGAGACGCCATGGCTGGCGAGATTCGCTGCCGCCTTCTTCGGATCCCACTCGAACTTCACCTGTCGATCATACGCTGAAGCGTGTGCGAATATGTGCGAAACAAGTCGTCACGGGCGCGCGCTTGTGATCACGCGTGATCAAGATCCGTCGATATGGGTGGAGGCGGACCTCCCAGCGAGTCATCGTCAGGCGAGGGCTGTCACGCCATGGCCGCGCACGGTCAGCGCTTGGCCTTCGCGTTGGGCTGCAGCCGGTCCCAGAACTGCCTTGGCGACAGAACAGGAACCGGGCCAGTGTCACCGAGGATCAGCAAGTCGCCGTCGCCGGACACGATGACATCGGCGCGGCCAGCCAGTGCCGACGCAACAATCCACTCGTCTGACGAATCGCGTAATCGGACCGGACCGGCGCTCTTCGGTCTGGGAATCACGTCGTATTCCCGCAGGAGCGCCTCGATTTCGGCCACCAGAGGCGGCGGGACCTTGAACTGCTTCTGCAGGACGCGCCGCAGCTCGTCGAGCACGACCTCGGGCACCACCAGTTCGTGGTCGGACAGTGCGACTCGAAGCACGTCGGCACACAGGCCCCGAGTGCCGAATGCGCTGGCAAGGACGTTTGTGTCGAGCACAATCCTCACGACACGTCCCGCACCACGTCGTCGTCCACCAGGTAGCCTCGAGCTTCCGCAAAAGGCATCACGCGCCGCCTCAGGTCTTCGTACCTCGACAGAGCCAGTTGTCGGCGCAACGCGTCACGAATGACCGCGCTGCGCGTGCGGCCAGACCGCCGGCAGACGCGGTCGAGGCTGCGTTCGAGGTCCTTGTCCAAACGAATTGTGAGTGTTCCGGGCATGTAAGACAGTGTAGCACGCCGAGCCGTGCTGCCGGATCGGCTCCGCGCCGTGAGGGCCAGGAATGTGTCCGATTTACCACGCTGACACGCTCAGACTGAGATGGACTCGCCCATCCGTCACAACGCTCAGTAAACCTCGGCGCACAGTTGGAGGCGAAGACTATGCAGACAAGAATCCGTCAGACGTGTCTTTTCGCGGTCCTCGCACTTGGGTTGGTGGTCGAGCTGGCTGGCACGACGCTCGCTCAGTCCAATGATCCACGTTTGGGCACCTGGAAGTTGAACCTCGCAAAATCGACGTACGCCGCTGGCACGGCACCCAAGAGCGTCACCTTTACAACGGTGGCGGCGGGCGCTGGCGTCAAGGTGACGGTTGATACGGTGGCAGCGGACGGCACAGTGGAGCACTGGGCATACACCGCGAACTACGACGGGAAGGACTTCCCCATTGTCGGCAACAACTCGCAAGCCGATACGGGTGCACGCACGCGTGTCGATGCCAATACGGTGAGGACCGTCTACAAGAAGGCTGGGAAAGTCGCCGTCACTCAGACCTCAGTCGTGTCCAGCGACGGGAAGACGATTTCCATCACCAGCACAGGAACGGATGCCAAGGGACAGACCGTCAAGTCTGTGGCGGTTTACGACAAGCAGTAGACAGCCTTCGCTCGACCTCAGCCTGCTCCACCTTCGGTTGAGCTTCGGCTAGGCAGGCCAGCCCGAGGGGCACGAACCGCCGCACGTGCACGTCCAGGACGGTGAGAAACTGGCCAAGTTCTGGATGGAACCGCTTCACCTGGCTGCGTCAACCGGGTTTGCGCCGCTCGAGCTCACTCGCGTCCAGACACTGGTGGCCGAGCACCGCGACATGCTGTTGGAGGCGTGGCATGAGTTCCCCAGGCCCTGAATTGCGCCCACTCGCTCGCCGGGTCGAACTCACCGATGAGGAGCTTCGCGTCGATCTGGCGGACGGCCGCCGGATCATCGTCCCGCTCGCGTGGTTTCCCCGGCTGATGGCCGCCGACGCGGCAGCCCGGAGCAACTGGCAATTGCTTGGCGACGGTGAAGGTATCCACTGGTCTGCCGCAGACGAGGATCTCAGTGTCGCGGGCTTGCTCGCTGGTTCGCGAGGCGCCGGCACGAAAGCTGCCTGAGAGAGTCTGCCGGAACAGCCTGGTACTCGGGCCTTCGCCCCCTACTGGCGCTTTGACGCCCGCCGGCGCTGCGTCAATGCAGAGCGTGTCTGATCACGTCTTCTCACTTCAAGAAGTTACGGCTCGGTGAAAACCGAGCCGTTGGTTTGTACGAAAACAGTGTGTCAAACGGTGTGTCAAGTCTGGTGTGTTCCCCTTGTGATTTCTGGGCGGCAGTTGGAGGCTCCAAGCAGGGGCGCACCTCGGATGCTGGATCCAGCCAACGCCCATCGGGCATAATGCGTTCTCAAGAGTCGCTGCGGAACCGCTCCGTTGGGGTCGCTCGGACCGCCGGTGTCTGATGCACTGGGGAGCATTGGATGACGACGAATTCCCAGATCGTTCTGTCAGTCGTGATGCTGGGCGGCTCTATCTCGGCTCTCTTGTTTTTGCTGCCGAAGGCAAGACGGCAACACGATAGCTTCGGCATCATCTGTTCGGTGCTCGCCGCTCTTACGGGACTGTTCGGCTGGTTGTTCCTTGGCATCGGGACGCGCTGACGCGGTCCGGTCTGTGCGGCTGAGGGAGGCTTACCGAGTGCGCGATGCGCTTGCCCAGAAGATGACTCCCGATCAATTCGCCGAAGCACAGAAGCGGGCGAGAGAGAGGAGTGGTTTGCGCCGGAGCGTTGCGACGGCGGACCTCCAAACCAACCATCAGACGAAGGCGCGAAGGCGGGCTGCAAGCCAGGCCGACAGGACCTACCGCAGGCCGCGCAGCCAGTCCGGGAAGATAGCGGCTTGCAGGGCCGTCGGCGCGGCCACCCGCCGGAGCGTGAACGCCTGCTTCCTGTTGCCGGCCAGCGTGACCTTCGACTCGAGTGAGGCATTGTCCCGTGAGACCTTCAACGTAAGCGTTTCGCCGGGCTTCCGGGCCGACAGCGCGTCGTTGAGCGCCTTTGGCGTCGCAAGCGTGCCATCTACTTCCAGTATCTGGTCCTGGGCCGCAAGGCCGGCGCGCTCCGCCGGCGACCCGGCGCTGGCGCCCACGATCATCAGCTTCCCTTCGCGTGTCTGCAGGTTGAGCCCGAGGTAGGAGCCCGGCGCGTCTTCGGAAACCGCCGTCACCTCGAGGCCGGCGTAGGCGAAGAACTTCGCGTAGTCCACGTCCCTGGTGGTGGACGCGTACTCGAGTACCTCCGTCAGACTGGCGCCCGCCGCCGATTCGCACTCCTGCCTGAACTCGTCGTCTGTGAAGCCGCGCCGTTTCTGCTGGTAGTACTTCCGGTAGAGCGCCCGCATCACATCGTCGAGCGACTTCCGGTTTCCGCTTTCATGCCGGATCGCCAGATCCAGCATGGCGCCAAGCATGGCGCCGTTGTCGTAGTACGAGATCGTGGTGTTGCGGTCGTTGCCGACGCCCGACGTCCCCCAGGTGGTCATGCTCGAGTCGGTGGCGGACTGATAGTGGTGCCCGGGGGCGTTCTCGAACGAATCGATAGCCCCGGCCAGCTTGTCGAGGTACTGGTCGGCGGTCTGGAGACCGGCGCGGACGAGCAGCAGATCCTGGTAGTAGACGCTGAGGCCCTCCGACACCCACAGCATGTCCGTGAGGTTCTCGGTGTCGTAGTCGAATGGCCCAAGGGCGATCGGCCTGATGCGCTTCACGTTGTAGTGATGGAAGTACTCGTGACAGATGAAGCTCAACCAGCGGCGATAGCCGCCTTCATCGGCAAGGCTGTCGCCGTTGAACGAGTTGGCCGACGAATTCGCATGCTCGATGCCGCCGCGACCGTTGCCCATCATGAGGAATGTGTAGCTGGTGTAAGGAAGATCGCCCATGAGCGTGGCCGCCGACTCGACCAATTTCTTCAGATCAGCGAGCATTCTCGGGCGATCCACGCTGGCCGGGATGTGCTCGATTGCGACGGTATGTCTCTTGCCCTGCACGTCGAATTCGAGCGTCTCCTGGTTGCCGATCAGCATCGGGCAGTCGTAGAGCGTGTCGAAGTCCGGCGCGGAGAACATGTTCGCTTTGCCCGGAACCGGGTTGAGCCCGGTGGCGATCCTGGTCCACCCCAACGGCAACTGGATGCTCACCGTGGCGGCGCTCTGCAGCCGTCCCGCAAGATGCAGGAACATCCCTGTCGGCGCGATGAAGGCCCGGCTCTCTCCCAGGTAGTTCTGCGCGGAGAAGGTCACCGTCCCGAGAATGTCGTAGCTCAGAATCAGGGTGGACGCCCCGCCCGTCGCGACGCGCCACGTGTTCTTTGTGATTTTCTCCCACGGCAGGGCCCGACCCGCTCCATCCTGCGCTCGGAAGCCCGACACGTTCTTGGCGTAGTCGATCATGCGGTAGTAGCCCGGATGCCAGGCCGGCATCTTGACGTCCTGGAGCTCGCCCGTCAGACCAGCTACGCGGAGCGTCACGTGAAACAGGTGGTTCGACGGCTGCGGCATGGAGATCGTGAACGCGATGACGCCGGGCGCCGGCTGGCCGAGCGCGCATGGCGCCGCTGCAATCAGCACCGCCACCAGAAGAGGTGCGATCCGACGGGTGATGGTCATCATCATGTCGCGGACAGTAAGCGATTGGCTGGTTGGCGTCAATGCGGCACGCGTCGTCAATGAACGCCGCAGACGTCGCCTGTTTGAGGGGTCGTCTCGTTTCGTCAACCGGAGGCGGGCTTCAAGCGGACTCGACCACGAAGGCGTGTGCGAATGTGTGCGAAAAGAGTCGTCACGGGCGCGCGCCTGCGGGCGAGTTACGCGGCGGCGACAACTCCGGAACCGGACGAACGCAATCGAATGCGACCTGCCGACACGGAGGTCGCGCGCCTCACGCCTGTGTGTCTGTAAATTATTGCAACAACAGTAATTACGTGAGGTGAGGTGTGGCAGCGCGGCCGGCCCGTTTGTTGCACGTACCTGGGCGCATGTCCAGATTGCGAGCCCTTCCGGCCGAGCAGTTTTGTCACTTCCGCGACCGCCTGGGTGAGCGATCGACCCGGACTGTCGCAGCCGGCGACACGGTCGAGGTGCTTTTGTTGTGCCGTGACCTCTCCACGATGCGGGCTGCGATCCGTGAGCGGGTCGCTCGCCTGGCGACACTGCGCCTCGCGCGCTTCGTGCCTGTGCGTAGCGCCGCCGAAGCTCCCGACGATCCCTTCGGTTTCGAGATCGTCTCGGACTACATCCCGGGCACCCGGCTGTCTGACATCCTCCAGGCCGCCGGTGACGGCCGCGCCGTCGTTCCCACAGACGCGGCTCTTCACGTTGTGCGTCAACTCCTCGGAGCGCTTGCGGCGCTCCACCAGACGCGAGCCGTGACGCATGGTTTGATTGCTCCCGAACGCCTCATCGTGACACCCAGAGGTCATCTAGTCGTTGCGGACTGTGCCCTGGGTCTCGCGCTCGAGCGTCTCAGCTACTCTCGAGCCAAGCTGTGGAACGAGTTCCGGATTCCTGTGGTTCCCGGCTCGGATGTTCCCCGTCTCGATCAGCAGGCTGACATCGCGCAGACCGGCCTTGTCGCGGTGGCGCTGCTCGCGGGCCGGCCACTCGAGGCCAATGAATACCCGGAACGACTCTTGAGCCTGATTGAGTCGTTGATGATGACCGACGGAGGCGATGCGCGCGTCCCGATTTCCAAGGCACTGAATGCATGGCTCAGGACCGCGCTCCAGGTCGAGACCCGGACCCGATTTTCGGCGGTGTGCGACGCGCAGATGGCGTTCGAGGAGGCGTTGTCGAAGCGGCGCCGGCCCGCGTCGGGCGAGAATCCGATCAAGTCGCTGGTTGATGCCTCCGATCGTGCTCGGATGGACGGACACGACGAGACCGGATCGACCACTGACTGTGTGGGACCGCGCAGCGACGCCGAAATCCCGCCGCGCGAGCTGCTGCCGCTTACAACCGGCGAGGGTTGTGAGACGAAGAACCCTGGAACGGTCGCGCCGGATCCCCTTCCCCGAATCACGCCGCCGCCCGAGTCGCTCTTGCCACAATGGGCCGCCGAGCCAGTGAGGGCAGACGAGCCAGTGAACCAGCCGTGGGTGACGCCGGTTCTACGCGAGCCGCAGCCCGAGGAGGTGAGCCGGCTCCGTGATGAGGAGATAGTGATCCAGCTCCGTGAGGCTGCGATAAGGTGGTCGGTTGTGACGGCGCAGCGGGCCGAGCGAACCTCGCTCGAACGGAGTCGCACGCCGGCGTGGGTGTTGCGCGCGATCGGGCGCACGGGCGGCACGGTCGGCCGGGCGACACTCGGCGGGCTGACGCGCGCGGCACGCGGGACGGTGCGCGCGGCGCAGGAGACGGTGCGCACGGCGCTCGTGATCGGTGCGGCGGCACTGCACGGGCCGGTGTGGGCGTTGCGCGCGATCGGGCGCACGGGAAGCACGGTCGGCCGGGCGACACTCGGCGGCCTGACGCGAGCGGCACGCGGGACGGTGCGCGCGGCGCAGGAGACGGTGCGCACGGCGCTCGTGATCGGTGCGGTGGCACTGCACGGGCCGGTGTGGGCGTTGCGCGCGATCGGGCGCACGGGACGCACGTTCGACGAGGCGACACTCGGCGGCCTGACGCGAGCGGCACGCGGGACGGTGCGCGCGGCGCAGGAGACGGTGCGCACGGCGCTCGTGATCGGTGCGGCGGCACTGCACGGGCCGGTGTGGGCGTTGCGCGCG
>JAPKZO010000001.1 GCA_026393755.1 Acidobacteriota bacterium | reverse complement strand
TCCTGGCCTCGAACGAGGCTTCGTACATCACGGGGCAGGTCCTTGCCGTCAACGGCGGGATGTATACGTAGGAGGATGCATGTCTGCGGTTGCTGACAAGGTCAAGAAGATCATTGTGGACCAGCTGGGCGTCGACGAAGAAGAAGTGACGCAGGACGCGTCGTTCGTGGACGATCTCGGCGCGGACTCGCTCGACACGGTCGAGCTGGTGATGGCGTTCGAAGAGGAGTTCGGGATCGAGATCCCGGATGAGGACGCCGAGAAGATCACCCGCGTGAAGGAAGCCATCGATTACATCGAAGCCCACTCGAAAAAGAAGTAGTTGGGCGTCCCGACGGAGGCTCAGGTGAACAGGCGCGTTGTTGTGACGGGCGTCGGGTTGGTGTCGCCGCTTGGCGTCGGCACCGACGTGACATGGGCGGGTCTCTGCGCGGGCCGCAGTGGCGCGGGCCGCATTACGAAGTTCGACCCCTCGGCGTTCGCCGCGCAGATCGCGCACGAAGTCAAGGATTTCGACCCGCTGCAGTTCGTGGAGAAGAAGGACGTCAAGAAGATGGACGTCTTCATCCACTACGCGATTGCCGCCTCCCGATTCGCGGTGACCGATGCGGGACTCGTCATCGGGCCGGACAATGCGACTCGCATCGGCGTGTTCATTGCCTCGGGCATCGGCGGATTCGGCACCATCGAGCGCGAGCACAAGGCGCTGCTCGAAGGCGGCCCGCGGAAGATCTCGCCGTTCTTCATTCCGGCGTCCATCATCAACCTGGCGTCCGGCCAGGTCTCGATTCGCCTGGGCGCCAAGGGCCCGAACCTGGCCACGTGCACGGCGTGCTCGGCGTCCGCGCACGCGGTGGGCGATGCCTACGAGATCATCAAGCGCGGTGCGGCCGACGCGATGATCGTCGGCGGCTCAGAGGCGGCGATTACGCCCCTGGCGGTCGGTGGATTTGCCGCCATGCGGGCGCTCTCGACGCGCAACGGCGAGCCGGAGCGGGCCAGCCGCCCGTTCGACAAGGACCGCGACGGCTTTGTCATGGGCGAGGGCGCCGGCGTGCTGGTGCTCGAGGAACTCGAGCAGGCCCGTCGCCGCGGCGCAAGCATCTACGCGGAGGTCGTCGGTTACGGCATGACCGCCGATGCGTTTCACATCACCGCGCCATCGGACGACGGCGATGGCGCCATTCGCGCCATGAGCATGGCGATCAGCTCGGCCGGCGCGACTCCCGCGCAGGTGAACTACATCAACGCGCATGGGACGTCGACCCCCTTCAACGACCGGCTGGAGACGCTCGCCATCAAGACGCTCTTTGGTGAGCACGCCCGCCGCGTGGCCGTGTCGTCCACCAAGTCGATGACCGGCCATCTGCTCGGCGCCTCCGGCGGCCTCGAAGCCGCCATCATCGCCCTCGCCATTCGTCACCAGACGATGCCGCCGACGATCAACCAGGACACGCCCGATCCCGAGTGCGATCTCGACTACATCCCCTGGAAGGCCCGCACCGCCCCCCTCACGTACGCGTTGTCGAATTCGTTCGGGTTTGGCGGGACCAATGCCGCCATCCTAATGCGCCGCTTTGACGGCTGAGATCCGAGGTCACCTCCCCATGAAGATCGCGGTCTGCATCAAGCAGGTTCCGGCGCGCGACTGGCAGCCGCGCGTCAACGACGAACGAACGTGGGTGCGGGATCAGGACGCCTCGTTCGAGCTGAACGAGGCTGATGCCTACGCCCTCGAAGAAAGCCTGCGGCTCAAAGAGAAGCACGGCGGCGAAGTGGTGGTGTGCTCGGCGGGGCCGCCCAGGGTGGCGCAGGCTCTTCGGGAAGCGCTCGCGCGGGGGGCGGACCGGGCGATTCATGTCGAAGACGACGATCTGGCTCGAGGTGATGCGTTCGCGGTCGCAGAGGCGCTCGCCTCGGCGATGCGGGACGAGCAGTTCGATCTCGTGCTTACCGGACTGCAGTCCGACGATCAGGGCTTTGCCCAGACCGGAGTCGTGCTGGCCGCGACGCTGGGCATCGCGTCGGCGACGATCATCATGGAGGTCGACGTCCAGCCGGGCGCAGTCCGCGTCAAGCGGGAGCTCGAGGGCGGGTGGTTCCAGTTCGTGACGCTGCCGCTGCCGGCGGTCCTGACCATCCAGAGCGGGATCAACCAGCTGCGGTACGCCACGCTCAAGGGCATCATGGCCGCCAAGAAGAAGGAGATCCGCAAAGTGTCCCCGGCCGGGCCTGTCGCCTCCCGACAGCGGATCGTCAGCCTGTATGTGCCGGAAAAGAAGAAGCACACGGAGATGATCGGCGGCTCAGCCGCCGAGGCGGCCAAGGAACTTGTCCGACGGCTTCGCGACGAAGCTCGGGTGATTACATGATCCTCGTTATCGCGGAACAGCAGGGTGGAACGCTCAATCGCATCAGCCTGGAGACCATCGCGGCGGCCCAGCAGACTGGCAGCCCGGTGAAGGTCGCTGTGCCAGGCGCGGACGTGTCGGCGGCGGCAGTGGTGCTGGCCGCCGCCCAGGTGGCCGAAGTCCTGTGCGTGCAGGCCGCGGCCCTCGAGGCCTACACGCTCGACGGCTACGTGGCGGCCCTCGCGCAGGTGATCGAGAACGAGAAGCCCGACCATGTGTTTCTGCCCCACACGTACCTGACGCGCGACTTCGCACCGGCGCTGGCCGTGAAGCTGGGAGTGGCGCTCGTGACTGATTGTGTCGCGGTGCGATGGCAGGACGGCGCGCTGATTGCGGCGCGGCCGATGTTCCAGGGACGTCTGCTGGCCGATGTGGCGACCAGTGGCCCTGCGCTGGTCTCGTTCCAGATTGGCGCGGTTCGCGCCGACAGCCTCGTCAATGGCGACACACCGGCGCCCGTCCGCACTGTGACCGTCACGATCGACTCGGCCGCCATTCGGCAGAAGCCGGAGGCCCCGTTCCGAGAGGCCAGGCAAGCCGTCGATCTGTCGCAGGCGGAGCGCATCGTGTCGGTCGGGCGCGGCATCAAGGAGCAGGACAAGATCGAGCTGGCCCGGCAACTGGCGGCCGCGATGGGCGCCGAACTCGGGGCCTCGCGGCCGATCTGCGACGCGGGCTGGCTGCCGATGGATCGACAGGTGGGCAGTTCGGGTCAGACCGTGGCGCCCAAGCTCTATCTCGCGCTTGGCATCTCCGGCGCGATCCAGCATCTGGTCGGCATGAAGGGCGCCCGCACGATCGTCGCGATCAACAAGGATCCCGAGGCGCCCATCTTCGAAGTCGCGGACTACGGCATTGTGGGAGACCTGTTCGACGTCGTGCCCGCCATGCTCAAGGAGTTGCAGGGCTAGTGCACCCAGCGGAGATTTGGATCTTCCGCTTCGTCGTCCTCGCGTTTGCGGCGGCCTTTGCGGCCCAGATCGCGACGCGTCTGCGGCTGTTTCTTCGGGCGCCCGACAACATCCGCGTTCCTGACGGCGAGTCTGGAGTCCGGATCTGGCGCATCGTTCGTGAAGTCATCTTCCAATCGCGAACCATCGCCGAGCGGCCGCTGGTGGGGTTGGCCCACCTGGGCGTGTTCTGGGGCTTCTGCGCGTTCGCGCTGTTCACCTCCGTCGAATTCCTGCGCGGGCTCGGCGTCGCGGATCTGACCGCGACCGAGTGGTTCGCGACCTACGCCCTGCTGCTGGTGCCGTTTGCCCTGGCCGTCCTGGTCGGCATCACGGGCCTGATCCTCCGGCGCGTGTTCGCGCGGCCTCCGGCGCTCGGAACGTCGATCTCGAAGGAATCCGTGCTGATCGGCGGCTTCATCATCACGCTGATGGTGACGTTCCTGCTCGACTTCACGCTGACCGAGGGCGTTCCCGCGCACGTCAACTGGTGGGTGCACGAACTGGTGATTCTCGGCTTCATGGTGGTGATTCCCGGGTCGAAACACTTTCATCTGCTCGTGTCGCCCGCCACGGTGTATCTCCGATCGAGCACCCTCGGGACCGTGCCGAATCTCGACTTCGAGCGGGAGCAGGTCGGTCTCGAGACGCTGAAGGACGTCGAACGCAAACAGGTGCTTGACGCGTTCACGTGCGTGGAATGCGGCCGATGTCAGGTGAACTGCCCGGCCCACGCCACCGGAAAGCTCTTGAACCCGAAGACGTTGATTCTGCAGCAGGAGGACGCGCTGCTGGCGGGCAAGATGGAGGCGAAACTGGCCGACATCGTCGACGCCACGGTGCTGTGGCAGTGCACGACGTGCGGGGCGTGCGAGAATCAGTGCCCCGTGGGCGTGGAGCATCTGCCGCTGGTCATCGGCGCCCGCCGGGGCCTCGTGTCGAATGGCGAGGCGCCCGATGCGCTCGGTGCGGTCTACAACCACATCGAGCGGCGCGGCAACATCTGGGGCCTCGGCGCCGACCAGCGCCAGAAGTTTGTGCAGGCTGCCGGGCTCGAGATCTTCGATTCGGCGAAACATGAGTACCTGATGTGGCTCGGGTGCGCGGGCTCGTACGAGGCGGACTTCCAGAAGAGCCTGCGATCCCTGTTCGAGATTCTCCGGTCGCGAGGAGTGACCTTCGGCGTACTCGCGAAAGAGCGGTGCACGGGCGACGTCGCGAAACGGACCGGCAACGAGTATCAGTTCCAGGAGCTCGCGCGCGCCAACATCGAGGACTTCCGTAAGGCGGGCGTCAGGAAGATCCTCACATCGTGTCCACACTGCCTGCGCACGATCGGTGTCGACTACCAGGACTTCGGGTTTGCCGTTGAGGTCGTCCACTCGTCCGTGCTCGTCGCCGCACTCACCAGGGACATTGCCGTGCCGGTGACCACCCGGGTGACGTTTCACGATCCCTGTTATCTGGGGCGCTACAGCCGGCATACCGAGGAGCCGCGCACCCTGCTGCAGCGGTTCGGGGCGGCCATCTCCGAGCCGGCACGCCACGGCACGAATCCATTCTGCTGCGGGGCCGGAGGCGGGCTCCTTTTTGAAGAGCACGAGGCCGGCACGCGCATCAGCCAGGAACGGTTTGAGCAACTGCAGGCCACTGGCGCGTCGACCATCGTCACGGCGTGTCCCTTCTGCTCGATCATGCTGAAGGGCGCCCAGGCATCGGCCGGATCGGCCGGATCGGCCGTCGAACTTGTCGACCTGATGACGTTTGTCGAAGGAAAACTGAAGACCGTCCAGTGAACGAACCTTCCTGGCAGGGCTCCCGTCTCAAGCGCGCCCAGGTCGCGGCGATCGCCGCCGTCGGATATCCCCTTATCGCGATGCTCGGCAGGACGTTCCGCTGGCGGGTGAGTGGACTCGAACACCTCGATGCGGTGGTCTCTTCCGGCCGCCAGCCCATTCTATGTCTGTGGCACGGCCGAATCCTGCCCGGGACGGTCTTTCTGAAACGGCGGGGCATTGTCGTCATCACCAGCCAGAACTTCGATGGCGAGTGGATTGCGCGCATCATCCAGCGCTTCGGATTCGGTGTCGTGCGCGGGTCGAGTTCGCGCAACGCGGCCGGCGCGCTGCGGCAGATGGTCCGCGAAATGAGGGCTGGCCATCCAACCGCCTTCACCATTGATGGACCGCGGGGACCGGCCGGGATCGCCAAGGCCGGCGCCGTGTGGCTCGCGATGGCGAGCGGCTGCCCGGTCGTCCCGTTCCACATCGAAGCCGAACGTTTCTGGACGCTCCGCAGCTGGGACCAGGCACAGATTCCCAAGCCGTTCAGCCGCGTCGCCTTCGTCGTCGGCGAACCGCTCGACGTGCCCAGGGAACTCGACGAGGCCGGAATCGAACTTCACCGGCAACAACTCGAGACCCGGCTGACGGCGTTGCGCGACCGGGCGAGAGCCCTGGCCGGGAAGGAGCCGTGATGCCGATCGCGATCGTCACGTCTGATCGCTGCGCGCTCCATCAGCCGCCGCCGGGACACCCGGAGCGACCCGAGCGCCACGACGTCATGTCGGTCGTGGCAGAACAGTGGCGCAACCGGGGTGCGCAGGTGATCGAGCCGGACGGGGCGACGCGTGAACAGCTGGAAAGGGTCCACCTCCCGGCGTACCTCGACCAGCTCGAGGCGACGGCAGGGCAGGCGGTGATGCTGGATCCTGACACCTTTACTTCCCCCGAATCGTGGGAAGTCGCCACCGTGGCCGCCGGCGCCGCGCTCAAGGCCGTCGACACCGTGCTCGACGGAACAGTCACCCGAGCGGCTGCCCTGGTTCGTCCACCTGGTCACCACGCTGAGCCGTCTCGCGCGATGGGATTCTGCCTGCTGAACAACGTGGCGATTGCCGCAGCCGAGGCGCTCGCACGCGGCGTCGATCGAGTCGCGATCGTCGATTTCGACGTGCATCACGGCAACGGAACCCAGCGCGCGTTCCTCGCGGACCCGCGGGTCTTGTTCGTCTCCATCCACCAGTGGCCGTATTACCCGGGTTCGGGACACGAGTCCGAGGTTGGCGCCGGTGACGGCACGGGCTACACGGTGAACGTCCCGATGGACGCCGGTGCCACCGACGAGGATTACGACAGCGTCATGCGCCGGGTCGTCGTGCCGATCGTGACGCGGTTCAATCCCGGCCTGATGCTGGTCTCGGCCGGCTATGACGCGCATGAACTGGACCCGCTCGGGGGCATGCGCATGACGGACGCGGGCTACGCACGCCTGATGCGTCATCTCGTTGCCATCGCGGACCAGTCGTCCCTGGGCCGGCTCGTGATGGTGACCGAGGGCGGGTATCATCTCCCCGCGCTGGCGGCGTCGCTGGACGCGTCGCTTCGCGTACTCAGCGGGGACGCCGATCGGCCAGCCGACGGCACGGCCCGGGCCGACGCCGCGCGTTCGGTTCGCGGTGACGCGGCCGTCGAACGGGTGCGCACGGCGCAGTGCCGATACTGGCGTGGACTATAATTCGTGAAGCATGAGTGAGTATCAACCGCTGGTCATCGAGAAGAAGTGGCAGCAGCGCTGGGCCGATTCCCGGGCGTTCGAAGTCTCCGAGGATCCATCCAGGCCGAAGTTCTACTGCCTTGAGATGTTCGCGTACCCGTCAGGGCACGCCCACGTGGGTCACGTCCGCAACTACATGATTGGCGACGTGATGGCGCGCACCAAGCGGATGCGCGGCTTCAACGTGCTGCATCCGTTCGGGTGGGACGCTTTCGGGATGCCCGCAGAGAACGCGGCCATCAAGAGCGGCATCCATCCCGAGACATCCACGCTGGCCAACATCGCCCACATGAAAGGGCAGTTGCAGCGCCTCGGCATCAGCTACGCGTGGGAGCGTGAACTGGCCACGTGCTTGCCCGAGTACTACAAGTGGAACCAGTGGCTGTTTCTCCGCATGTTCGAGCGCGATCTGGCGTACCGCAAGCGCTCGTCAGTCAACTGGTGTCCGTCGTGCCAGACCGTGCTCGCCAACGAGCAGGTGGTGGACGGCGGGTGCTGGCGCTGCGGGACGCTGGTGGGAAGCCGTGATCTCGATCAGTGGGTGCTGCGAATCACGCATTTTGCCGATGAGCTGCTGCAGGCGATCGACGGGTTGACCGGCTGGCCGGAAAAGGTCCTGACGATGCAGCGGAACTGGATCGGACGATCCGTGGGCACGCGCGTGCGGTTTCCGCTGGTGCCTCAATTCGGATCCGGCGGTTCGGTGGACATCGAGGTCTTTACGACGCGGATCGACACGATCTTCGGCGCGACGTTCGTGCTGCTGGCCCCCGAACACGAACTGGTCGAGCGCATGGCGGCCGAGTCTCCCGATCCGGCGGCCTTCCGTGAGGCGAACAACCGGTTTCGACGGCAGGACCGGAGCGCCCGCCTGACGGGCGAGGTCGAGAAGGAGGGTTTCAGCACCGGGCGGTTCGCGATCAACCCGTTCACCGGCGAGCACGTGCCTGTCTGGGTCGCCAATTTCGTGCTGGGGGAGTACGGCACGGGCGCCGTGATGGCTGTTCCCGCGCACGACCAGCGCGACTTCGAGTTCGCCACGAAGTACCAGCTGCCCATCCGCGTCGTCATCCAGCCTGAAGGCGATGGCGCGGCGGCGCTCAAGTCGGAAACGATGACCGCCGCGTACGAGGGCCCTGGGCGTGTGATGGCGTCCGGCGAGTATGACGGGCTGTGGTCAACCGATGCGATCGACGTCATGACCGGCAAGGCCGAGCGCCGGGCGATCGGCCGGCGGACCGTGCAGTTCAGGCTGAAGGACTGGGGGATCTCGCGACAGCGGTACTGGGGCACGCCCATTCCCATCATCTACTGCGAGCGATGCGGCATGGTGCCCGTGCCGGACTCCGCGCTCCCGGTGGTGTTGCCGAAGATCGCCGAATTCACCGGGCGCGGCAGCTCGCCGCTTGCGAGCGTGCCCGAGTTCGTCAATACGCCGTGTCCGACGTGCGGGGCGCCCGCGCGGCGCGAGACCGATACGATGGACACGTTCGTGGATTCGTCGTGGTACTTCTATCGCTTCTGCGATTCGACCAACGATCAGTTGCCGTTCGACCCGGCAAAGGTCAAGTACTGGGGGCCGGTCGATTTCTACAGTGGAGGCGTCGAGCACGCGATCCTGCATCTGATCTACTCGCGCTTCTTCGCGCGGGTGTTCCGCGAACTCGGGATGGTCACTCACGACGAGCCGTTCTCTCGCCTGCTGACCCAGGGGATGGTGCTGAAGGACGGCGCCGTGATGTCGAAGTCGAAGGGCAACGTAGTTGACCCCGACGACATGATCACCAAATACGGCGCCGATGCGCTGCGGCTCTATGTGATGTTCGTGGCGCCGCCCGAGAAGGAAGTGGAGTGGAGCGACGCCGGACTTGATGGTGCGTTCCGGTTTCTGATGCGGGTCTGGCGGGTTGTGCAGGCGTGGCGCGAGCCGATGGCGTCAGGGGCCGTGCCGATCGTCGCGAGCGAATTGACCGACGCCGAGCGGGTGCTGAGGCGCAAGACACACGAGACGATTCGGCGGGTCACGCTCGATCTGGATCCCCGCGTCCACCTCAACACCGCCGTGTCGGCGCTGATGGAACTGGTCAACGAGCTCTACCTGTTCACCGAACAGCACACGCACGCCGGACGGCCGGGCAGGAGAGCCGACGAAGACGTGAAGGCCGAGTCCGAGAGACCCCAGACGCTCGCGGTCCTGTCTGAGGCCATCACGGCGCTGGTGCTGATGCTGTCGCCCTTCACGCCTCACATGGCCGAGGAGCTGTGGGAACAGTTGGGCCACGAGGACGGGATCATCCGTGCGTCGTGGCCGACGTTTGATCCCGACGTGGCGAAGGCGGACGAGGTCGTGATTCCCGTGCAGGTCAATGGGAAGCTGCGAGGGAGGATCACGGTCCCAGCCGACAGCGCTGAAGAGGACATCCGGGCCGCCGCGCTGGCAGACCCGGCGGTCGCCGCGCACGTTCACGGCAAGACGGTCAGGAAAGTGATCGTTGCCAAGGGCAAACTGGTCAGCATCGTTGTGCAGTAGGAGACACGTGCGCACGTTCCTCAAGATCGTCATCATCACCGTCCTGGCGGCGCACACGGCCGCGTGCGGCTACACGCTCGCGGGCCGGGGCTCGTTCCTGCCGGCCTACATCAAGACAGTCGGGATTCCGGAGTTCACCAACGCGACGCCGTACTTCGAAGTCGAGCAGCTGTTTACCGACAAGATCCGATCCGAGTTGATCGGGCGGGGGAAGTACCAGGTGCTGCCGCAGCGGACGGGCGTCGACGCGCTGCTCCGGGGTTCGATCGCGAGCATGACGATTACGCCGGCCAACTTCAACCAGCAGCAGCAGGCCACCCGGTTCGTCATCACGATCACGACGTCGATTGAACTGGTGGACCTCAAGACGAACAAGAACCTCTGGGAGAATCCCAGCATGGTGTTTCGCGAGGAATACGATCTGCCGGCAGACCAGCAGGCTGGAGACGCCGCGGCCTTTTTTGGGCAGAGTTCGAATGCGCTGCAGCGAGTCGCGACGGATTTCGCGCGAACCGTCATCAGTTCCATCCTGGAAGCGTTCTAGACCCAGATGGCAGAGAAGACCCCACCAAGTCTTTCGCCCGCGGCGCTCGAGCAGCAGCTCGCTTCGGGACGCGTGCAGCCGGTGTACCTGTTGATTGGGCCCGACGACGAGGTCAAGACACGCCTGGTGGCGCGACTGGCAGAGACGGTCGAGGAAGACCTCCGGGCGTTCAATTTCGACAAGGTGTATCCGGCCGAGCAGCGTGACGAGGCGCGCAGACAGTTCTGGAACCTGATGCAACTGGTGAGAACGCTTCCGCTGATGGCACCGAGGCGGATCGTCGTCGTCGCTCACGCCGAGCGGCTCATGCCCATCTTCAAACAGACAGACGATGACGTGCCCGGCGACGGGGCGGATAGGTCTGGCAAACGCGGCAAGAAGGGCCTGCCGAAGGCCGCCGGCGAGGCCGAACTGGAAGCGCTCGAGCAGTATCTGCTCTCGCCCTCGCCAGAAACCGCCCTCGTCTTCGTGGCGGGGCCCGAGCTGAAGCGCAATCTCAAGCCAGTGGTGTTGATTGAGAAGCACGCGACGGTGGTCGACTGCGATCCGCTGTCGGACGCCGGCGATGCCGCGGCGTGGGTCAAGGCAGAAGCCGCCAAAGAGGGTATTCGGATCGAGCCCGGGGCCGTGATGCTGCTGGCAAGACTGTCCGGGGGCGACATCACGCGCCTGCGGGCCGAGTTCGAGCGAGCGCTGCTGTTTGCGTCTGGTGACGGCCTGATGACCGAGGCCGCGGTGCAGGAGGTGGCGAGCGCGCCGACGACGCAGGATCCCTGGGCGATGACCAACGCGATCGGCAGCGGTGATGCCAGAGGCGCGCTACGCGAACTGGCGCTCAAGTTCGATCAGGGCGAGATTCCGGTGATGATCCTCGGGCAACTGGGCTGGTTCACGCGGACCAAGCTCGCGTCGGCCCGCGTCGGACGTGGCGTCGATGCCCTGTTCCGAACCGATCTGGCGCTCAAGACCACGCGCCAGGACCCGCGCGTCCTGCTGGAGCGTCTCGTCGTCGAGTTATGTGGAGAAGGCGACCGCCGAAGAAGCTAGACTCTCCTCACAGCCCCGAGCCCCCGGGGACGCAACCGAAGGTGAGAAGCAATAGCCATCGTAGTCAGATCGAGAGGATGTGAGGCATTCTCGTATGCTGACGCCGGCCCGTCGTCGTATCGTTGCCAGGGTTTCGCTGACGCTGCTCGCGTTCCTGGCGGCGATCGTGGTGGCGGGGCAGCAGACCCAGCCACCCCCGGCGTTTCGTGCCGGCGTGGTCCTGGTACCGGTGGACGTCCGGGCCGTCGACGCGGATGGCCGCCCGGTCACCGACCTCACAGCCGCGGATTTCACGGTCTTCGAAGACGGCGTCAGACAATCGATCGCGCACTTTTCCACTCAGTCCCATCTGGCACAGGCCTTCGCGAAGACGCCGCCCAGAACGTTTGCCCTGGTGTTTGGCGCCGGCCGTATGAACAGACCGGGCCAGATCATCGAGGCCGTCATCGACTTCGTGCGTTCCCGCCTGCGACCCGACGACCGTGTCGGCCTCGTGGCGTATCACCACGCAACCGACTTGACGACGGATCACGACGCGGTCGTCCGGCTGCTCGAGCGGTATCTGGCGCGCAACGAGCAGATCGAGAAGGCACTCGATCGGGACTTGAGCGTCCGCGTCGCCGCCCCGAACTATGCGTTAGAGGAGGACACTCGACTGGCCATCCGGACGCTGTTCGACGCGCCTGGGTTGCCGGCCGTACACGTCTTGCCTGACGGCGCGGGAGGCTGGGGACTTCGTTACATGAATTCCTTTTACCTAGGAGGTGCGGTCGAGTACTTGCGACATGTCGAAGGCGAGAAGCACCTCGTGTTTCTGTCGGAAGACGGGTCCCGACTTCCCGCGCGCCCTGAGTGGCTTGCCCATAGGGCAGCGGCTGCGCGTGTGACCGTTTCTCTGATTACGCAGGAAACACCGCGCGGACGAGTGCAGGGACGGCCATTCACCGCAACTGATTCGTTCGACGCGTCGCTCAGCCGGCTTGGAGTAAGCGCCATCAGAGGCCTGGCCGAGCAGACCGGCGGCAGCGTGTCATTCTACGAGCCCGCAGCCACAGCGCTCACTCGGCTCGCGCACGCGACGAGTTTTCAGTACCTGCTCGGCTACTACCCGACCGCCCCTCCCCCCGACGGACAATATCGACGACTCCGAGTTACCGTCAAGCGGCGGGGTATGACCGTCCTGTACCGTCACGGCTACGAGGCGCAGCCGATGGGTGACAAGCCGCTCGACACGCCGCTCGATGTTCGCCCTGTCCTGACCGAGAGCCGCATCCGCGAGGAGGAAAGTCGCCCGTGGCCACCAGTATCAGAGGTCGGGCCGCATTTCATATGGAGTCCCTGCAGAAGCTTGTCAGGGTCGGTCGTGCCCGCCAAGACAGGCGAGGCGCTGGTCAACGTGGCCATGGTGATTGATCCGTCGAAGTTGTTCTTCAGACGGGAGGGGGACCAGTTCACCGCCAATCTTGATGTGGCGCTATTCGTGGACGATGCCCAGGGCAGGCGGATCGGGGAGGGATGGGAACGTCTCGATCTAACGCTTGATCCGCCCGCGTATTCGAGTGGGAAGGAGCAGATTCCACGCACGGTCGCCGTCAATGTCACGCGCCGTCCGGCCCGCGTGACGGTGATCATCTACGAGTACGATTCGGACCATGCGTTCAAGAACGTCTCGGTACTGCGGTAGCACCTACACTTCCGCACGGACAGGGACTCCGGCGATGGAAGGCAGGTTGACTAGGCCTTCTTGGCGGCGGTTCCGGCAGCGACCTTCGTCTGGAGTCTGGACTTGTACCGGGCGCCCGCGTTCTTGTGGATCACGCCCTTGGCGACCATCCGGTCAATCAGCGACACGGTGGCCTTCAGCTCGTCCTTGGCCTTCAGGAACTCATCTTCGTCGATCAACGCGCGGATCGCTCTGAGGGCATTCCTGAGCTTGGACCGGAACTGCCGGTTGTGCTCACGGTGGACGACGTTCTGACGGTGCGCCTTGAGCGCGGATGCATGACTGGCCACAGGATCCTCTGAAACTCTATACCCCACGGGCTGGCCCCATGCCGGCCCATGAACTTCCAATCATAGCATTTCGCGGCCGCTGGCGCGAGGCCGAGGCAGCGACGAAAACTTCCGGGGAGCGACAACTTCCGCCGGTCGATCCCCCCGGTTCCTGTGGCTTCAGGTGGTGGGAGAGGCCAGAGGGTCCTTTGGTCCTTGTGCAGCCGCGCGCCACCACGAGCACACCAGTGCCGTCGCGATCCCGGCGAGCCCTGATGGCATCACCCTTGCCTCTACGAGAAGGCAGCGGCGGTCGTGTTGAACACCGAACGGCCTGCTTCACGACGGGCCAGATGCATGAAGCAGATGCGGCAAACAGAGCTGGGACGAGTCGAATCGGTACTGCTCGCGCTTGAGAACAAGCGGCCAGACGTCGTGGCGCACAGCCGCCGTGTCGCTGCCTACTCGGTCCGACTCGCGTCCCAATACGGGTTCGATGCCGCGACCATCGAGACCATCAGGATGGGTGCGTTGCTGCACGACGTGGGCAAGTTGCTGGTGCCGTCGCGCATCCTCGACAAGCCCCGCCGTCCCAACGCCCGCGAATGGCGCGACTTGAAGATCCACCCGGAGTTGGGGATGGAGATCGCGCATCGCTGCGGATTCGACGATGACGTGTGCAGTATCGTGCTGTCACACCACGAGCGGTACGACGGATCCGGCTATCCGGATGGCGTCGGCAGGGAATACATCCACTTCACCGTCAGGATCGTCAGCGTCATGGACTCGTTCGACGCGCTGACCAGCTCACGCGATTACCGCAATTGCATGGGTATTGATGCGGCCAGGACGCTGATTGCGCGTGGATCCGGGAGCCAGTTCTGTCCGTGGGTGGTCAGCGGCCTGCTCGGCCTGCCGCCGCAGATTCTCAACCTGGGATCGGCTCACGCGGGAAGGGATCGTCAACAGGCTGAGGGAGACGCCGTCATGCCGCTCGAGCAGATCGCCCAGCCGTGGCACGCGACGTCAGCCGCCGCTCTCTGCGCCTGCTGACCGAAAACGGAAAAGGGGTCGGACCAATTTTCGCTATGGCTCCCGCGAAAACAGGTCCGACCCCTTTTCTCGCTAGCGGCGGTAGCTGTAAATCTCGAAGTCGCCCGACGCCGGCTTGGAATCGCTGTATCGCGCCACGGGTTGTCCGTCGGAGTTGAGGACGACGGTCTTGTAAAGGGTGCGAACACCAAGGGGCCTGGGGGCGGCCATCGCCTGGTTCCGTGCGGCGGCGGCGGCCGCGGAAAGCGGACTGATGTTCTGCACGCGATCAACGTAGTTCCGGGTCTCCCGGTACGGGGGCACGGCGTTCCCGTACTTCTCAACGGCCTCGGGGCCGGCGTTGTACGCCGCCAGCGCGAGTGTCTCGTCGTTGCCGTAGCGGTCGAGCAGGGTCCTCAGGTACCGAACGCCCCCACGAATGTTGTCTTCGGGGTCGTAGGCGTTGGCCACCCCGGAATCCAGGGCAGTCCCCGGCATGAGCTGCATCAGGCCCATGGCGCCTTTCGGCGAGCGGGCCCGCGGGTTGTAGCCGGATTCCACCTGGATGACCGCCCGGACCAAGTCCGTCCTGACGCCGTTTGCCGCCGAGTGACGCTGAATCAGGTCGTCGAATTGGCCCTCGTACTCACCCGATGGCGGGCGAGTCGCGGTGATCGCCCTGCTGGCCCCTGGAACCGCATAGGTCTTGTACTCGCCCCCTCCCCGCGGCGGGGCGTCACTCAGCGCGAGGTTTCCGTTCGGGTCGTGCGAAAGGTAGATCTGCGCCTCTCCCGGCCCGGCGAAGGCCAGTGTCACGATTCCGAACACGAGCGCAGCGATCAACCGGGATGGCGTCATAGTCTTCCACTGTCGTATCGGCGCGAGCGCGTCCCGACTTTAGCCCTCCAGCAGGTGCGCGATGGTAGTTCGGGCCGTGGCCATCAATTCGTCGAGTTTCTCCGGGCTCTTGCCTCCGGCCTCTGCAAAATCCGGCCGTCCGCCGCCCCCGCCGCCGACGATTGGCGCTACCAGCTTGACCAGTTTCCCCGCATGGACCCTGGCCGTCAAGTCCGCGGTCACCGACACGACCACCTGAACCCGCCCGTCTCCTGCGGCGCCGAGGACCACGATACCAGAACCCAGCCTGGTTTTGAGCGAATCGGCCAACTCGCGCAGCGCGCTCTTGTCCAGGTCGACCACCTTACGGGTGAGCACTTTGGCCGTTCCGATCGTGACTACGTCGCCGGCCTCGTCCGCCCCTCCACCCACCGCGGCCTTCATCTTGAGCTGGCTGACCTCTCGGGTGAGGCGCTTGACTTCTCCTTGCAGCCGCTCGATCACGTCGACGGCCTGATCGGAGGGGACATTCAGACGGCTGAGCATATTGTCGATCGTGCGGCGCTGGGCCTGCATATGCGCGACAGCCTCGGCTCCCGTAATCGCCTCGATTCGGCGGACCCCCGCGGCGATGCCGCCCTCAGCGATCACGATGAACGGCCCGATGTCGCCGGTCGCCTTCACGTGAGTACCGCCGCACAGCTCGAGGCTGAATCCCGGTACTGCAACGACGCGCACCGTGTCGCCGTACTTCTCGCCAAAGAGCGCCGTGGCGCCGGCGGCCATCGCCTCCTGTGTCGAGCGCACCTGCGTGTCGACCTGAGTATTTCTGAAGACCTGCTGGTTGACGAGGCGCTCGGTCTGCGCGAGCTCGTCGGGGCTGAGGCCGGTGAAATGGACGAAGTCGAAGCGAAGCCGATCGGGCGTCACCAGCGAACCGGCCTGCTTGACGTGAGCGCCGAGGACCTGTCTCAAAGCGGCCTGGAGCAGATGTGTGGCCGTGTGATTCCGTCTCGTCGCATCCCGCAGGGAGACGTCGACCTGCGCGTCGACCAGATCACCCGGCTTGAGCGAGCCTCGGGTGACGCGCACGCGATGGAGTCTCGGCCAGCGACTGCCGCCGCGGGCCATGCCTGCAACGACGGCATCGGCCGACTGGTCACTGGCCGCCAGACGCCCCACATCAGAGGCTTGTCCACCCGATTCGAGATAGAACGGCGTCTTCGCGAGCGCGACGTATCCGATGGCGCCCTCGCCGAGGGCCGCGGCTTCCCGCCCCTCCGCGTCAAGGACGGCGACAATCGGAACGCCCGTCAGTCTCGTCTGGTCGTAGCCCTCGAACGCGTCGCCTGTCTGCTCGAGGGCCGCGCGCGTGTGGTCGCCGATCGTGAAGGTCGCGACGGCGGCCGCGCCGCCGAACCCGCTGCTGGCCCGTGCCCGCGTCTTCTGCGCCTCCATAGCGTGATCGAAACCCGGCTTGTCGAGCGCGAGGTTCCGCTGCGCCGCGACGTCTTCGATGAAGTCGTATGGCAGGCCGTACGAATCGTACAGGCGAAACACCTCGTCACCCGCCACCGGGCCAGGTGCCGATCGGTCCAGCAGGTCCTCGAGGCGCGGCAGACCGGTGACCAGGAGGGATTCGAAGCGTTCCTCCTCGCTGTGAACGATCTTCGTGACGTAATCCTGTCCGGACCGCAGTTCGGGATAGGCATCGCCCATCTTCCTCACGAGAACCTCGACGAGGCGGTACAAGAAGGGCTCGGTCAGACCCAGCCTGTTGCCGTGGCGCATCGCGCGGCGCATGATCTTGCGCAGCACGTAACCGCGCCACTCGTTCGAGGGCACGACCCCATCGGCAACCAGGAATGCGGTGGCCCGGACATGATCGGCGATGACCCGCATCGACACGTCGGCCGGATCCATCGTTCCGCCATGCCGTCTGTCGGTCATCGCGCCGATCGCGTCGAAGAGGGGCGAAAACAAGTCCGTGTCGTAGTTCGACGTGACGCCCTGCATGATGGCCGTGATGCGCTCGAGCCCCATGCCGGTGTCGATCGAGGGCGCGGGCAGGGGTTGCAGGGACCCGTCCGGCTGGCGGTCGAACTCCATGAAGACGTTGTTCCAGACCTCGACAAACCGATCGCACGAGCACTCGAGCCCGCGGCACACGGGTTCCGTGCACGGCACCGTATCGCCCCGGTAGTAATGGATCTCGGAGCAGCGGCCGCACGGCCCCGTCTCGCCCATGGCCCAGAAGTTGTCGGCGGCGCCCAGTTCATAGATGCGTCCGGCCGGCAGCACCCGCCGCCAGTACCCGTAGGCCTCGTCGTCTCGGGGAACCGCCTGGTCGCCGGCGAAGACGGTAGCGTTGAGACGATCGGCCGGCAGCTTCCATACGTCGGTCAACAGCGACCACGCGAGCGCGATGGCATCCTGTTTGAAGTAGTCGCCAAACGAGAAATTGCCGAGCATCTCGAAAAAAGTATGGTGCCTCAGTGACGGTCCGACGTTCTCAAGATCATTGTGCTTGCCGCTGACGCGCATGCACTTCTGCGAACTGGTCGCGCGGCGGTAATCGCGGCGGTCCTTCCCGAGAAATACGTCCTTGAACTGGTTCATCCCCGCGTTGGTGAACAGCAGCGTGGGATCATCGGCCGGCACCAGGGGCGCACTGTGGATGATGCGATGACCGTGCTGTTCGAAAAACTCGAGATAACTTCGCCGAAGTTCGTTCGAGGTCATTCGCCCATTGTATCAAGGGGATCCCGGATCACGGGATCTGGATCGGCCGCGCGGCTCTGTCGAGCCGCTGCGTCACTCTCCGGCATCTGGCTCGTCAGGCGTCCCGCCGCGTTTCCAGTACGGCTTCAGCGCCTCGCGCACGATCGACGGAGAGAATCCGCGACGGAACAAGGCGCTGTACAGCCGGCGGTACGTCGCCGGATCCCCGACGACGCGCCGGCCGTGCATTCGTGACGCAAGCACTCGGCTGGCAAGCCCGAGTTCGTCGGCGTCGGTCAGGATCTCGTCCAGAGCGCCCCGCACCAGATCGGATCGGAAGCCCATCGCTTCGAGCTCCCGCTGCGCGCGCTGGCGGCCGCGGAGTTTGATGACGACCAGGGTCCGGGCGCAGGCGCGAACGGCCCGTGTCTCGTCGATCGCCCGATTGTCGGTGAGCCGGACGACGACCGCCTCGGCCAGCTCGGGCGCGAACCCCCGGTCAGTCAGCTTTGTCGTGACGGCGGCGGCGGACAACTCGCGGGCGGAAAGCCACCGCAGCGCCAGAGCGTACGCGGCGCGACGCGCCTGCTCGGGATCGAGCGGAGGAGCGGGTGACGTTGTTCGGCGCACGACCTTGCACCGCGATGGGCTAGCGCGTAAACCGCGTGATGTCTGGCGAAGGCCGCGTCTCGGTGCCGACTACGTCCTTGGCCATCTGTTCGTGCGCCTCGTCGCTGGCGCTCGAGATCCCCTGCACCTTGAGCTGGAACTCGTCGACGTTGGTCGCCCACCGGAGCGCCTCCTCGAGCGAGACGTAGTTCCGGCGCAGCAGCCCGAGCAGCGACTGATCGAACGACTGCATGCCGTACTGCGAGGTGCCGGCGGCAATCGCGCTCTGGATGAGGTGCGTCCGTTCCTTGTCGACGATGCAGTCGCGGATGAATGGCGTCGAGACCAGCACTTCGACGGCCGGGCATCGCCCCTGCCCGTCGGCGCGCGGCACCAAGCGCTGGGAGATGACGGCCTTGAGCACGGATGCCAGCTGCAGCCGGATCTGTTTCTGTTGATACGGAGGAAACACCGTAATGATGCGGTTGATCGTCTCGGTGGCGTCCAGCGTGTGGAGCGTCGACATCACCAGGTGGCCGGTTTCCGCGGCCAGCAGCGCCGTTTCCACCGTCTCCTGGTCGCGCATCTCGCCGACCAGGATGACGTCCGGATCCTGGCGCAACACGCTGCGCATGGCCGCGGCGAACGACGCGGTGTCGGTCGACACTTCCCGCTGGTTGATGATGGACTTGTTGTCCCGGTGAAGAAACTCAATCGGATCCTCGATCGTCATCACGTGGGCGCAGCGCGTGCGGTTGATGTGATCGACCATCGCCGCCAGCGTCGTGCTCTTGCCGCTGCCGGTCGTGCCGGTGACCAGAATCAGCCCGCGCTCCTCTTCCGCGATCTTCTTCAAGACGACCGGCAGGCCCAGATCGTCAATGACCCGGACGACTGACGGAATGATCCTGAGCACCAGCCCAATCGCACCGCGCTGGCGGAACACGCTGCATCGGAATCGTCCCAGCCCGGCGACGCTGTAGGCGAGATCGACTTCCTTGATCTCCTTGAACTGTTCCCGCAAGGGCGCGGGCAGGAGGGCCGCAATGATCGCCTCGGCGTCATCGTGGGTCAGACGCGTGGCCTCGGGGACCGGCATCAGTGCCCCGCGCACCCGGAGCATCGGGACCGTGCCGACCTTGATGTGCAGATCGGAGGCGCCGTGCTGCACCGCGACTTTCAGCAGATCGTTGACGTGCATGCCTCAGGCCTTCCCGAAAAGCCGCCGCAGCGGCGGATCAGTAGACGAACGTCAGCCATCCATGCGTATCGGGCCGATCGCCGTTGATAATACCGAAGAATGCCCGCTGGATCACATCGGTGATGGGTCCTCGCGTGCCCGCCCCGATCGGGATGCGATCAACCGACTTGATTGGCGTGATTTCCACCGCGGTGCCCGCGAAGAACAGTTCGTCCGCGATATACAGCATCTCTCGCGGGATCATCTCCTCGCGCACGTCGAAGCCAAGTTCGCGCGCAATCGTGATCACCGAGTCTCTGGTAATGCCGGGCAGGATCGAGGCGGATCGCGGCGGCGTGTAGAGCACGCCTTCCCGCACGACAAAGATATTCTGGCCGCTGCCCTCGCTGACGAAGCCCGACGTGTCGAGCGCCACGGCTTCGGCGTAGCCGTCGACGACGGCCTCCATTTTGATCAACTGCGCATTGGCGTAGTTGGCGCTGGTCTTCGCCAGCGACGGGAAGGTGTCCGGCGCCATGCGCCGCCACGAGCTGACCTTTACGTCGACGCCAAGTTCCAGCGCCTCGGATCCCAGGTAGGCGCCCCATTCCCACAGCATGATGGCGACGTCGATGGGGCACGGGAACGGGTTGACGCCGAGTTGCTCGTACCCGCGGTAGACCACGGGCCTGATGTAACACACCTTCATGGCGTTGGCGCGGATCGTGTCGAGGACAGCCTGTTCCAGTTGTTTCTGGGAGTAGGCGGGAGTCATCCGGTAGATCTTCGCGGAGTCCATCAGCCGCCGCATGTGCGTGTCGAGCCGGAAACACGCCGACCCCTTCGGCGTGTTATAGCAGCGAGCCCCTTCGAACACGCCGCTGCCGTAGTGAATGACATGTGACGCGATGTGGATGTTTGCATCGGCCCAATCCACCAGCGCGCCGTTGATCCAGATCTTCCCAGTACCCGTAAACGCCATCGCACACTCCTTACGATCCAATATTCTACTGCGCTTCGCCGCAGAACGGACACCTGTCCGACCGCGCATGCAGCGGCTTCCGGCAGTGCCAGCAGAAACGCGGCTGCGGCGTTTCTCCCGTCCGAGACCAGCTCGCCGGACGCGACGCGCCAGGCGCGGGAGCGGGCGGCGCGGCCGTTCGCCCCTGCCGTTGCGGTGTCGCGTGCGCGTCAGGACGGCCCACCGAGGCGAGCAGGTCCGCGAGCAGCTCCGACGCCCGTTGATATCGCTCGGTCACTTCGGGCGCCATCGCCTTCATGATGATGTCGTTCAGCCGTTGCGGCACCCGTCCATTGCGGGAGCGCGGCGGCGACACCAGGTTCCCGCGCATCAGTTTTTCCAGATCAGCCGGAGCCGGGGTCTGATACGGCAGTGCGCCCGTCAGCATCTGATACATGGTCACGCCCAGCGAATACACGTCGGAGGCAAATGTCGCCCGGCCGTGAAACTGCTCCGGTGCCATGTAGGGCGGGCTGCCGATGACCGTCGTGCCGTGCGCCGCCAGCTCCAGGAACCGCGACGTGCCGAAATCGGCCACCTTGACGAGACCGCTTTCGGCCACCAGGACGTTGGCAGGCCTCAGGTCCCGATGAATCACGCCCTGGTTGTGGGCGTGATCGACGGCATTGCAGATCTGGCAGGTGAAGTCGAGCGCCCGGGTGAGATCGAGCGCACCGTCCCGCGCGATGATGTTCTCCAGCGTCTCGCCGGCCACGTACTCCATCACGATGAAGAAGATGTTGTCCTGCTTCTCGGCGGTGAGGACCGTGACGATGTTCGGGTGATTCAGGCTGGCCAGCAGCCGTGGTTCGCGCAGCAGTTCGCCGAAGTTGACACTCTGGCGGTGCGGGACCTTGAGGGCGACCTTCTTACCGATCCAGGTGTCTTCAGCGAGATAGACCGTGCCGAACCCGCCGCTGCCGAGGGCTGAAAGGATCTTGTACTTTCCGATGGTCTGGCCGCGAAAAAACATGGAAACGTCATGCGAGTATAGATCGGCTTGTCTATAATTGCGGCATGGTGGCACGCTTCTATGCGCCCGCTCTTCAGGCCGACAGCGGCGTGATCGAACTGCCCGCCGGCGAGGCCGAACATCTCACGCGAGTGCTCCGCCTCGGGGTCGGCGCCGACGTCCGCGTGTTCGACGGCCGCGGGCTCGAGTGCGAGGCGCGTGTGGCGCAGGCCGCGCGCAAGGACGTGCGGCTCGACGTCGGCGCTCGCGTGGAGGCAGCCCCGGAGCCGCGCGTGCGCGTGACGCTGGCTCAGGCGGTCTTGAAAGGCGACAAGACCGACGGCATCATCAGGGATGCGGTCATGCTGGGCGTCACCGCCATCCTGCCGCTGTTGACAGCGCGGACCGATGTGCCGGAATCGGCGCTGGCCTCAGGCACCCGCCTCGAGCGATGGCGGCGCATCATGGTCGCGTCGGTCAAACAGTGCGGCCGTGCCGTGGTCCCTGACCTGCTCGCGCCGGTGCGACTCGACGCCTGCCTCCGCCAGGGATTCGACGGCGTGCGCGTCTTGCTGGCGGAGCCGGGTGCCGCAGCTGACGCGAGGACGGGAGAGACAATCCGTTCGATGAAGCCGTTCGACGCAGCCCAGGTGCTGGTGGGCCCCGAGGGCGGGTGGGCGCCGGAGGAAGTGTCCCTGGCCCGCGACGCGGGCTGTCTGCTGATCACCTTCGGCCAGCGGACGTTCAGGGCCGATGCGGTTCCTCTCGTCGCGCTCGGCGTGCTGCAGTATCTCTGGGGAGATCTGTAAGACAGGCGCTTTTACTAGGAAGCCCTGAGCTTCCGAGTTGCTTCCGAGTCGCGCGCGCGGTCCGCTTACCGCCGATTCACTCCCGTCCCCACCGCCGCAGCACGCGTCTCCATAGAAGCGGCAGAGGAAGCAGCCAGAGCACAAAGACAAACGCGGCCGCCAGGCCGACCGCCGCTGGGGTTCGTGCCCCAGCTCGTCCGCTTGCGAAGGACCCGATCGCATAGACCGGCAGCCATAGCGCGACCGAATGGAACAGGAACGGCGCCACGCTGGTTTCCGATCCCCGAGTCGGGGCCGTCAGTCGGCCCACGAGCAAGGCCCACATCGTGCAGGCCGCGGATGTCGGCACGAATGCCGCCGCGAGCACAACGGCCAGCCAGACTCTGGTCGCGCCTGTCCAGGCGAGACCGAGCGACAGCAGAAGACCGCACACGAGCATCGGGATCCACGAGACCCAGAACTTCTCCCAGAGGACTCGCGACAGATTGATGGGCAGGCTTCGCAGAAGCTGGAGCGACTGCCGCTCTTCGGGCGACACGTCGAGCATCGTGGCGGCCGGAACGATCCAGAGAAAGAAGAGGTGCGGGAGTGCGGTCCATAAGAGTGCTTTCCAGAGGACTGGAGCGGCCGCGCCGCCAGTGCGACCAGTCATGTGGATCAGTCCGAGGTAGCCCATCAGGGTGAACAGAAACAGAATCGCCAGCGCGAGCGCGGATCGGCGAATCTCAGGAAGATCCTTGACGACCAGGGCGCGCCACTGTGGCGGAAGCCAGTCGAATCGAGCACGGCGAACGGGTCTACGTGATGCGGTGCGACGAAAGGTCCAGGGCGATCCCCACCCCCGCCGCAGAGCAAGATCGTCTCCCCCCGCGGCGATGCACAGCATGAGCAGACCAAGCCCCAGTCCAGCCATCAGACGAACGCTCTGGTGACCACCCTCCGGCACGACGAACATCGAGAGGGCCTGTGGGATTACCCTGAGGCCCGGTGTCAGATCGGCCAAACTACCCATCAGCGTCTCGGTCTTGACGAAGTGCCTGATCCAGACGAACAGCGCGACCATCGCGACCACGCCCACCGTGAGGAGGACGTCGCCCAGCACGCGGCCGACACGCGCAGATCGGAGGCCGCCGCAGCCCACGGCGAGTGTGAAGACGATCGCTGCGCCGAATATCGACAGCAGCAGCCAGCCGACGACGAGCCACGCCACCGTGTGGGCCGATCCTACCCGCACGTACGTGGCGCCCGCCATCACGAAGGCCGGAAGCAGCGCCAGCGCCATCATCCGCCAACAGGGCACGAACCTCAGTGCGAAGAGCTGGATTCGGCTGATCGGCAAACTCCGGAGCAGGGCCAGTTCGTCTTCGGGATAGATCGCACGGTAGGCCGCTGCCACCAGCATCGGGAGCGTCGTGAGAAACAGAATCCCCACGAGCAGTCGGCTGGTGACGTGCATGATGTCCAGCCCGGCGCGGTTGACGATGGCTGTAGAAAACGTCAGCCAGTCGCCGATTGCCCAGTACCCGACCAGCATCATCACCGGCACCGAGAGCGCCGTGGCCACAACCGCGCTCCACTGCCTCCCGCCCGCGCGCAACTCTCCCGCCAGGCTTCGCCATCGCGCGAGCTGGTGAAGCGCCAGCGCGTTCACGCGGCGTCGCTCTCGTCAGGTCCGCGTTGAGTGACGCGCACGAAGACGTCTTCCAGATCCTCCTGATCGCGTGCCCGGAGCTCGGCGAGCGAGCCGACGGCCACGAGGCGCCCGCGGTCGAGGATGCCGACTCGATCGCACATGGTCTGTGCGATCTGCAGCACGTGCGTCGTCAAAAACACGGTCGTGCCCGCGTCGCGAAGGGAGACCAGCAGGGCGCGCGCGTCCCGCGAGGCATGAGGATCCAGGCCCGACGTGGGCTCGTCGAGAATGAGCACCTTCGGCTGATGCAGGATGGCCGTGGCGAGGCCAAGCTTCTTCTTCATCCCCAGCGAGTAGGTGAGGATGGCGGAGTCGGCGGCTTCCTCGAGGCGGAAGAAGGCCATCAGTTCCGCGATTCTCGCCTCCAGGGAAGCGGAGGGCATCTCACGGATGTTCCCGACGAAACGCAGGAACTGGCGGCCGCTCAGGCCGCTGTAGAAGAACGGGGTGTCGGGCATCAGGCCGAGGCGCTGCTTCGCGCCCATCGGGTCGGCCTGGACGTCAATGCCGTCGAGCGTCACGCGGCCTGAGGCTGGACGGAGAAGCGTCGCCGCGATCTTGATCGCAGTGGTCTTGCCGGCGCCATTCGGCCCGAGAAGCCCGAAGATCTCGCCTGGCAGAACCTCGAGGTTCAGGTCGTGCAGGGCGACCACGTCGCCGTAGCGATGATGGACGTTCTCGTAGTTGATCATGTGGGGCCGCCCCTGTCTCGGCCTGACTTGCCGCCGCCGAAGCCAAGACTGTAACCGAAGGCGACCCTTCGAGGGAATCCGTTTCGGCCACCGAAAGATCACGTGGATGATCGGACGGTAGCGGACGTCGGGACTCGCCCCGGGGCCCAAACAGCGGCGATATAATGCCCGCGAGCCGTATGCGGACGGCGGGAGCAGACGGAGGCGCATTGGGTAGCTGGCCGTTACTTGACGCCAACCACCGGCGCAGAGGGTCACGAATGTGGTTTCGCCATGAAGAGTCAGAGTCTATGAAGCGCGTCCCTGGCTGGACCTGTCGCTCACGCCAGCGAAGCAGGATCGGCACGGGGAGCTTCTTCGGCTGGCGACGGCGACTCGGGGCAAAGCTGCTGGCCGCGACCTTCCTCGCCACGGCTGTCCACGCGCAGTCACCGAAACAGCTGTGGGTGCTTCAGGGCCCGGACCAAATCGTCGAATATGACGCCATCACGTTCGCGTCGCGGCGCACCCTGACGGTTCCCCGCCGGTTGATCGAGCATCCGGAGTATCTGAGTATCAACGCCACAGGCCAGATGCTGTTTCTTCCTCTCGAGGGCGTCCAGTGGGGCGGGGGAGAGATGGCGACCGCAGCCGATCGCGTCTGGTTCTGGGACGGCCGGCAGGCCAGGGAGTGGAAGCTCGAAGGCCCGAAGACATCTGGAGTCAGTGCGGGCACGCCGACGGTCACTGAAACGACGCGGCGATGGTGCCTGTCAGCCCGGGGGGAAGCCCTGTACTGGTTCGAGAACAGGTTCGAGAAGATCACCAACGGGCTTGGTCTGGAACGTTCCGTCCGCTCCGCCGCGCGGGTCTGGCGCACCAATCTTGCGGGTGATGGTCCCGAAACGATCGCGACGCTTGCTTCCGCAGGATGGTGTCAGTGCACGACGGGAACATGCTCTGAGAGCTGCCCGGAGTGGTCGTTCTGGGCGCCGGACGGTGTCGTGGACGATTTCTTCCTGGTGACGCGGATGACGCCGGGACAGATTGGGTCTTCCTATCATGAGAGCGTCCTATACCAGCGTTCCGGACGCACGTGGCGGGGCACGAAGTTGCCTGAACCTGTTGAGAGGCCGCTCGCCGGATCCCCGAACGGCGGGGTGTTGGTGGCGGCGGTACCGGATGGAGGATGCTGCGGCTGGGAGAACGAGAGCAACGACCAGACGTTGTTTCTGAGGAACCGCAAGGCCTCGGTGCTGTACGACGAGACCCGCCGCTACGACAACCGCAACTACGACGTGAGCTTCTTCACCGCGGACGCCCGCCTGACCGTCGGCAACGGGATGCTCGCCCACACCATTGTGTCGACCGCGCGGTCCGGCGGCGACATTCGCCTGTCGCTCGATGGAAAGGCGAACCCCGAAGAACTGGCGAGGATGCGAACGGCGATTGCCGAGTTGCCCGCAGTCGAGATCCTGCAGTTGGGCGACCCGCCCCGGTCGACCGTGATCATCCATCAAGCCGAGCTGGTCGGCTGGCTGAGTGACCGGGAGCTGCTTCTGGCCCAGAACGGACGGCTGGTCGTGTACGACTCTCGCGGCAACAGGGTGAAGGAGACGTCCATTCGAGTGCGGACCGCCGCTGACGCGTTCTTGCGGTAGAGGCGGGTTCACAAGAGGCCGGTCCGCGCGATCGCCAGTTCAAGAGGCAGGTGGGCGCGATCGCCGGTCACTCGGGCCGATCTGATTATCCCTATTCACTGGGGGCGACGAGTTGTATTCGGCCGGTACGTCTCGAGAATCGGGTGTTTCGTGCGACACCCGCTCCGGCGCAGCAAGTCATTGAATCAGGGCTGGTTCCAACCACACAGCAGGGTTCTTGGGACGCATGCATCGTCTTAACCCGGACGCATAGTCGACATTTGGCTTGGTCCGGCTACCTGGCGGATTCCCTACTCTTGCCGGCGGCGGCAATCCGCAGTCGATGCGCGTCCGGACGCCCCTGAGCTCCGAGCTGGGAGAGCGCTTGCGGTCGACTTCGCCGAAGGACATAATGCCGCCGAACCACGCCACGCTCGGGCGGCCCACGGTATCGTTCGTGTGTTCCAGCGCACAAACGGCGCCAACTTCCTACTGGAGGTTGGGCAACGTGGCCGTCGCGGCGAACCGCGGCCACGGCTATGAGGGCAGACATTACTACTGTTCCCGAGTCTCTCATCACGTCGGCGGCTGTTCCTCTCCCGGAACCGGTCGCTCCGCGCGAACGGCTCCAGGTGCTCGACATCCTGCGCGGCTGTGCGATCCTCGGGATGGTCATCGTTCATTTCTGGCAGGGCAACCCCAACGAGGGTGGCGGGGCGCTCGGCGCCGCAATCAACCAAGGCATCGGTTGGTTCATCGCGGGCAAGGCGGCCACGACGTTTGCCATCCTGTTCGGGGTGGGCTTCGCCATCCAGTTGCAGCGAGCGGACGCCCGAGGGGAGAACGGTCGGTGGCGCTTTCTGCGGCGGCTGCTCGGAGTTGCACTCTTCGGCGTCCTGGTCGCCGCCCTTGCCGGCGTCGATACGCTCATCATGTATGCCGTGTCTGGTGTGGCTTCTGTTCGCTCGGCGTTGGTCGACGCGCCGCCTGCTTATCGCTGTGATCGTGACCGCAACGCTCTGGGGGATCTGGAATGTGGGCGTCGGGAGTTATCAATGCAGGACCCAATGTCTCCTGAGGAGCGAACGTGGCGGCCACACCGAAAGCGGCCATGAAGTGGCACATGGTGAGCTTCCGGGTTATGAAACGAGGCTGGATGTTCTCGAGCGCGGTCCGGGCCTGCCCCGCCACGCCGATTACGCAGCACCCAAGGCGCCGAAGATGGGCAAGACAATCAACAAATCCGCCCCGGCGTGAAACAAGACCGATCCCCACACACTCGCGGTCTTCTGCATCAGCCACCCCCACGCGATCGAGAACCCGAGGAGCACGAGCAGAAAACCCCAGAGGTCTGGCGTGTAGGCGACCTGCAGGTGAGCCAGCGTGAACGCCAGGGCCGTCGAGAGAATGGCCGGCCATGTGCCAATCAGCGATTCGTATCGTCCAAGAAACAATCCGCGAAAGAGGAGTTCCTCCATGAAGGCGTTGGAGACCACGAAGAGCAGGATCCATGGGGCCAATGACAACAGCCTGGCTGTGCCGAGGGCTCTCACGGCCGGTTGCTGCAGGGTCAGAACCAGAAGTGCCGCAGCGGTAATCGCCCCCACGCTGAGGCCGAGTGCTAAACGACCTTTCCGGAGGTAGAGGGAGGCCGGATCTTCACCGCAGAGCCACGCCACCACGAGAATCCCGAAGACGATCAGCGACGCCTGCAGACACTTCGCCGCCGCGATGCCGGTCGGCGTGTGCGTGGTCAGTCCCAGAATCCTCAGCCCGCTGTCTGCGAAGAAGTACCCCAACGACAGGCTGAACACCGCGGCGAAGTACGCAAAGAACACCGGCCGGAAGCGGCTCAACCGGTGCCCCTCGCGTGCGACCCACCACAGCCCGGCGAAAAGGAGAAGCAATCCCGCTCTCGCAGCGTAGTCGACCCACGCCGGTAGCAGGGGGACAAAGGTCATCGTGAGCGCGAAGATGAGGACTCCGCAAATGGTGAGGAGCAGGAACTTCATGGAACTCCTGTGTCGATGTGTCGGCCGTCGGCCGAGCCGAGTCTACCACCTGGACGGCGTTTCGGAGGGACGTCGGACGTTCGCCTCGGAGGGTGGTGACGAGAGGACGCATAAACGGGGTGGCTCCGCTGGGTTGGTGAACGTGACCGCTCGTCACGGCGCTCCCTCCACACAGGTCCGCGCCCGGGCACAGGGCCGATTGGCGACACTCTCCTGAAGAAGCGCAGGTGAGCGAACACTCAGTCGACTTACACCTTCAGGCCGCCTCCCTGAATGGCGGCCACGCGACGGTCGCCGTGCCTCCAGCGAGCTGAATCTGCGCATCGGCCAACGCCGCCGCCACAGGTGAGTGCGTGACATAGAAGATCTGCCGCACGTCCCCCAACTGCTGGACCTTGCGCAGCATGGCGACATACAGCGGCGCCGTCTCCGGGTCGAGGGCACCCGTCGTCTCGTCCCGGAAGAGGGTCTGGATCTGCATCCCGCTTCTGGTGTTGTTGTAGAGCGCGATGGCATTGGCTTGGGCTTGTCCGAATGCTCGACTGCTGATCGTGGCGGTAGCTGCGGCAACTGATATAACATCCGCGCGACCATCCCCCCGGCCGTCGTCGATACCGCGAATGTCACCTTCGAGGAAGCGTCGATGCTGGTGTCCCGCCCAGCGTACTACTCCCGACTGTATCGGATCGACACGGCGCCGCAGGGCAAGGATGCCGGATACGGGATGGTGCTCAACGGGGTGACGCTCGTGAAACAGTAGGACACCAGTAACCGGACACTCGCAACAGGAAACGATTCCTATGCCCGATACCCGCCGATCCTCAGCTGCCGTAGCGTTCCCCGGCGCCCGCATGGCGCTCGTGCTGCTGTTGCTCATCAATCTGTTCAACTACGTCGACCGCATGGTCCTCGCGTCTGTCGTCGGGGAAATCAAGGACACGCTGCCGACGGGCCCTACGCTGACGGCGATGGTCTCGTGGTTGCAGCAGCGGATGGGGTTCAAGCCTGAGGACGCACTCATCGGTGTGCTCGGCACCGCCTTCATGGTCACCTACATGATCGGCGCACCGGTGTTCGCCCGTTTGGCCGAACGCTACTCGCGCTGGGTCCTCGTCGGCATCGGCGTGGCGCTCTGGAGCCTGGCGAGCGGCGCGTCGGGGTTATCCGGCACGCTGGCGGTTCTCTTACTGACACGGTGCTTCGTCGGCGTTGGGGAGGCCGCGTACGGCCCCGTGGCTCCGACGATCATCTCGGACCTGTATCCGGTGGAGAAGCGGGGGCAGGTGCTTGCGTGGTTCTACATGGCGATTCCGGTTGGGAGCGCCCTCGGATACGGCCTCGGCGGTCTCGTTGCGCACTCGGGGATCGGTGACTGGGGTGCTGCACTGCTTGGCGCCCGCCACGAAAGCTGGCGATGGGCCTTCTACCTGGTCGTCATTCCGGGTTTGATTCTCGGCGCAATGAGTCTCTTCATGCGCGAGCCGACGCGGGGGCAGGCGGATCCGGGTGCGGGACACGGCCACGTCAAGGTGCGCTGGAGCGACTACAAGCTGCTCTTTCGTACGCCGTCGTACGTCTTCTGCACCATCGGCATGACGGCTATGACGTTTGCCATCGGCGGGATTGCGATGTGGATGCCGTACTACCTTCAGAAGCAGCGCGGTGTCTCCGACTGGGCGTCCACGGTGCTCTTTGGCGGCATCGTCGCGGTGGCGGGGTTGACGGCCACGCTGGCCGGCGGGATTGCCGGCGACAAGCTGCGGCGGCGTTTTCCCGGGTCGTATTTCCTCGTGTCGGGCACGGCGATGATCATCGGCTTCCCGCTCTTTCTCGCGACGCTCTACGTGCCGGTCGCGTGGATCTGGCCCTTCGTCTTCCTGACGTTGTTCTGCCTGTTCTTCAATACCGGTCCAACCAACACGATTCTCGCCAACGTCACGCATCCGTCGATGCGTGCGGCGGCCTTCGCGGTCAACATCTTCATCATTCATGCGCTGGGCGACGTCATCTCGCCGGTCGTCATCGGCTTGCTGAACGACTACTTCGGCCACGACATGAACAAGTCGTTCCTGATCGTAGGTGTGATGTTCCTGCTCGCCGGGATCGCGTGGCTCTTCGGCATGCGTCATCTGCAGCGCGACACCGAACTCGCCCCGACGCGCATGGGCACCTCGACGTAATATGGGCGGGCACTCCCGAGTGTCGTCTGGTGCCGGCCAGACCGCTGTCCCGCGGAAACCGTAGACGTCCAAGACGCGCTCTCGAGCGACGACAATCGCGGTCTCGAACGTCACCGCAGACTTCACCGCATTTCACCTCGTTTGGGTGGAGAACTGCGTTGTCGCCTTGAACCGATCGCATAAGTACGGCCCGCGGAGTATGAAGCGCGTTCCCACGCGCAGGGCAAGGTGTCCTGACTTACATACATTCACTCTCCGGGATTGCCTGTATGATTCCCGCAACTCGATCCCGAAGGATGCAATCGTCACATCTCTCGCCGTACCCCGTCCACATCGACGAACTGCTGTCGCGCTGGTCGTCGCGAGTTGCGCTCTGGTCGGGCTCCAGGCCTGGAACATCCTTCGCTCGGTACGGGCCTTCGACCACGGTAGCACGCAGGCAGAACGCGTCAATCTCTATCTTCACGGGTTTCCTCTGGGCATGGGCGAGCTCAGCACGTCGGCACTCACCTGGATCTCGCTTCTTTTGGCGGCGATCGGTCTCGTGACGGCGTTCGCGGCGGGATGGCTTCTTGCAGGGACGGCGCGTGCGGCGACCCTGGTACTCGTCGGAGTCAACACGATGCTGGTGCTCTGGTACGTGTTCACCCTCATGTAAGTCCCCGGCGCAAGGGTGGCAGCGACGGAATGCTGATCTCGAACAGGCGTAGGAGACTTTCAATGTGGGAACATGCCTGGACCCTTTGGTGGATTGCCGGGGCTGCCGCTCTGGCCACATGGCCCGCGATCGCTGTCGGCCACATAGTGATGACCGTCAAGGATCATCGCCTCCGTCGAGACTGGCGAATGACCGGCCTCGCGATCGCTTGGCCGGTCTGTTGCGTTGCCATGGTGGGCGCCCTCCAGGGCAACATGTCACCGCCGTTGTTTGGAGTTCCAATTCTGGTGCTCTTTCTCCTGGTCTGGAGAAAACCTACGGGCCTCTTCACATCTGGCGTGGTGGCCTACTACGGTCTCAGCGCACTCGTGCTTGCCGCCGCTGGGCGCCGCAGTGAGGGCATCCATTGGTGGTTTCTAGCGTTCTGGCCGATTTCGTTGGCGCTTCTGATCCTTTGGCGCAAGACGAGAATGGCCGAACTACCGACTCCCGCTGCGCAGAGTCGTTGAGCCCGTCACAAATCGATGCCCTTGGCGTGGCACCGACGCTCGGTTCCGAAACACAAGGCTGCCCCTGCCGCATCGGTACGTCACACCACCCGCATCAGGGGAGGCGGGATTGTCGTTCCAGGACGCTGTCAGAGGCCGACCGGGTTTGAATCCCACCGGGACACGATGACGTGTGGAAGACGGAGATCGCGGCTCCAGTGCTGCGCGTGGCGTGAGACAGGCTCCCCGAGCGTGACTCTGGTCGGGTTCAACCGCTGGTGCGCTTGCGATCCCACAGGATCAGAGCCGCAGTCGCCAACGGCGGCAGGGCGAAAATAATCACGCCCATCAGAACGTTGTGAGACGGAAGCTGGCCGCTTTGCCACCAGACCGCGTGTAAGAACGCCGAAACAACACCGCCCGCAATCAGGACGCTTGCCGCCGTACGGCCCCAGCGAGACGGAAGCAGAGCGAGGACGGCGCCCGCGAACCACAACGCAAAGCCTACACCCAGAGTGAGAATGCCGAGTTGGGTTCCCGTGCCGAACGGAGCACCCGGCAACACCCACGGCATTGGTGTACCGCGCCCGGGGCCTCCAACGAGAATGCTCAGGAGTGCGAAACCGCCGATCAGCACCCCAGGCGCCGCGAACAATCGTACCGTCCGCGTGATCCAGTCAGCTCGCACAGAACCTCCTTACCGCCGGGGAACCGATGCAGGCGCAGGCTCAGAAGAAGAAGGCAACGGCCATGCCCTTCGTGCGCGGCGTGAGTACAGGCGCGAGTGTACCCGCCCGGTTCTCTGGACACGAGTTTGCATTCATGCGGCTAGGGCCAGAGCCTGCCGTAGACGAAGCATTGAGGCGTCTCCACCCGCGTGCCGCTGCGCGAGGTGAACACATCACCCGCTATCGGACCGGGTCGCCCCCCAGGCAGCTCGTGGTGGCCAGCGTGGCGACGTCGAGCGGCACGTAGATGGTGCGGAGGTCGGCTCGGCCGCAGCGGGTGTCATCGGTCCTGTGCGCGGACCCAGCACATTCGAATCACGGTCCGAGCCAGGGATCTACGGATCATCGGTAATCGGGTATACTCAATTGCGTGATTCGGACCTTCGCGGACGCGGGCACCGAGGACATCTTCAACGGACGCTCCAGCAAGGCTGCGCGGAAACAGCTCCCCGTCTCCTTGTGGCCCCGAGCACGCCGACTGCTCGACCAACTGCAGCGTGCCCACGTCGTCGGAGACATGGCACAGCCGCCGGGCAACCGATTCGAGCGGCTCTCGGATCGCCGCTACAGCGTACGCGTCAACGACCAATACCGTGTCGCCTTCCACTGGGATGAGGGCGCCGCCGAGGAGGTGTGGTGTGGAGACTATCACTAGGCTGCTGAAGGCCCACGGGTTGCCGACCAACCGCCCCCCCACCTCGCCAGGTGAAATGGTCTCGCACTTTCTCGACGATCTGGACCTCTCGCAGGCGGAAGTAGCACGGGCACTGGGGTTGACGGCCAACCGGCTGAACGAGGTCGTCAAGGGCAAGCGTGGTATCAGCGCCGATACGGCGCTTCGTCTCGCCGCCTACTTTGGCACGACGGCACAGTTCTGGCTGAACGTGCAGGACGCGTGGGACCTCTGGCACGAACTGAAGAGAGGCTCTCGAACGTATCTGGCCATTCGGCAACCGCGGGCCGTGCGTGCGGCGGCCCGAGAGATGGCGGCCGGCGGCGCGTAGCGTATGCGTCGAATACAGCGATGTCCGTGTCCTGGTGGAACAAGCCGATCTCGAGACGCGGCGGCGCCCGCCCCGGACGCGACTGGCGCCTTCACGCGCCCTACGCGAGTATGGAGGCCCTGGTGGACGCGCTCACCCGGGTCCGGCGTGTCACGGTCGCGCGGCCCCCCCCAGCGGCGGCAAGAGCCGGACCCACGTCACGACGCAACTCGAAGACGTCGAGCCGACGCTGGCGCCCTTCCTGGCCGGGCTCGGCGTGTCAGTAGACGATTTGTTGTATACGGCAGGCGCGTAGTTTCTTCAATAACCACGGGCCTTCAGTGGCCCCGTGGCCAATCGCGCGGTAAACTCACGCTAGTCTTTGTCCCGCAGACCGAGTGCCTCCAGCATCGGCAGGGGCTTGTTCTTCTTCAGTTCTCCCAGCAGCGCTACCACCCTCGGTGAATCGTTGATCCTCTTGACTAAGGCCTCTGTGACATCGACCGTCTCGATGTTCGGGCCTTGATACGCCAGTTCATACTGGGAGACCACCGCTGACACCTTCGCCTCCTTCGCCACGGCCGTCACGGCGTCCTTGAACATCGCAAGGATCTCCGACACGGAACCAGTGCTGAAGCCCTGCAAATGCAGGAGTGTCTGTTGCGTCTGCCCCTTGGCTTCAAGCTCTGCCGCGAGGGTGTCGTTCTTGTCGGTCTTCGCCTGCTGGAACTGCGCCCGGAGTTGTTGCATCTCCTGGCCGAACGCGGGGGATTGGCCATACGCGATGGCGATCGCCCGCGAGTCGAACACGCCAACGCGCAACGCTGTTTGGGCCAGCGCGGGTGCGGCGACCACAGCCAGGAGTGTGAAGACGGCGATGCACGAGCACAGGATTTTCATGGGATCCTCCCTGAATGATGGGATAACGCTGGGGTGGTCAATTGTCCTTCCGCACCTCGTATGAGAGTCCTATTGCGCCCAAGCCGGTAGCGACCAAGTCACAGAACGCCCGTGAGCGCCGATGATCACCGGCAGTGCTACGTGGCACAGAGCCGGCCGTTTCATGACGCATCCTCCATGAGTGGTGTGACTGTGTGAAGTGCCTGCACAGGCTCATCGTCAACGCAAGGCCACGTGTGTGTGGTCATGGGTGAGGGGCGGGGCAGGGCGCGGCATCGGCCCTGCTGTCAGCGTGACTCCTATCAGGCGCAAAGAGGCATGCGCCGGCCAGGATCAGGGGCACACAGATCATCAGGGCGGTCGCAATCTGGCCGAGGGTGAGACCTCTTCTGAGAATGACGAACAAGAGGATAGCCGTCACTGCGAATACGATCGAGCCGATCGTCTTCGGGAACTTCCTTGCCAGCCACCCTATCCCTACGATCAGGAGCGACGGGGACGACTCCACGAGGCCACCGATTGTGGCGCCGTTCTCCATGGCAACGAAGAGGAGCATAAGCAGTCCGACCGCCATGATGATCCGTGAGCCTGCCTCGCGGTAGTTCTTCACCAGAACCACATTGAAGAGGGCTTTCGACGCCAGTCCGAGGATGATGACGATATTGAACAGTTCCCAGCTGTGGTCTCCCTTACTGCTTTGAACGACTGCCAGGACGACCGACGCGACGATCATCACGGCGAACGCGATATTCCCCGATCGGTAATGGATGCTCATCTGGCGTTCGTCGACATACTGCCGTGCCACTCCGAGCGATGCGAGTGTAGGCCGGAGAAGGTACGAGGCGATCATCAGGAAGAGCCAGCGCTGGTCCCGCGTGGTGGCGTAGATGACGATGGCCACCAGGAAGATGCCTGTGGCCACCCAGAAGATCGGGTCTTTCTTACGCATGGTCCTTTTCCTCCAGGACAAACAGGTCTTCGACTGTGGCCTCCAGTGTCTCTGCCAGCAGAAGCGCCAGCTTCACGGAGGGGGCATAGTCTCCGCGTTCGATCGACACGATGGTCTGTCGGGAGACG